>CALKUJ010000374.1 GCA_937996825.1 uncultured Polynucleobacter sp.
CTGGCCATCCTGCGCAAGTGCGTGCACTGCGGCTTTTGCACCGCCACCTGCCCCACGTACCAGGTTTTCGGCGACGAGCTCGATGGCCCGCGTGGCCGCATTTATTTGATCAAGCAAATGGCGGAGGGCAAACAAGCCACTGAAAAAACCAGAGAACACTTGGATCGTTGCTTGACCTGCCGTAACTGCGAGAGCACATGTCCAAGCGGTGTCGACTATGGCCATCTGGTTGATATTGGTCGTAAGTGGGCTGAAGAACAAACCAGCCCAAGACCTTTGATGCAACAATTGCTTCGCAAAGCCTTGGCCAATGGCTTAACCAATAAAACCTTGTTTGACAATGCAATGCGCATTGGTAGAGTGATGCGCCCTCTGTTGCCAGCAGCAATCAAGCAAAAAATTCCTCAAGGAAAAAATCCGGGTACAAGACCTGCTGCTAACTTAAATAAAACCAAGATGTTGATCTTGGAAGGCTGTGTTCAACCAGGCATGCTCCCAAATATCAATAACGCAAGTTTTAGAGTGATGTCTCACTTAGGGGTCGACGTTTTGGCAGCCCCTAAAGCTGGTTGTTGTGGCGCCCTGAAATATCACCTGAATGAGCAAGAAGCTGGCTTGAATGACATGCGTCGCAATATTGACGCATGGTGGCCTTACATCGAGGGGACTGCTCCTGAATGCCAAGGCGAAAAAGTTCAGGCTATTTTGATGAACGCTTCTGGGTGCGGCGTCACCATCAAGGAATATGGTCACATCCTAAAAGATGACCCTGTGTATGCCAAAAAAGCCCAAGTGATTTCAGATCTATGCAAAGACTTGGTAGAGGTTTTGCCTCAGTACCTTGAAAAGCTTCAAAGCTTGGTTGGTGATCGCGCAAAACAAGAAGGCGTGATTTTTCATCCACCTTGTACTTTGCAACATGGTCAGAAAATCAAAGGTCAATTAGAAGCAATGCTTGGAAAGCTCGGCATCAGCATCAATACTTGCCAAGACAGCCACCTATGTTGTGGTTCAGCTGGCACTTATTCAATTTTGCAAGCTGATCTATCCAAACAATTAAAAGAGCAAAAATTAAATAATCTTCAGCAAGCAGTCATTGATCATCAAGCACAAAGAATTGTTTCTGCTAACGTTGGTTGTATCACTCACCTACAAAATGAAACAACGCCTGTTGAACATTGGATTGAACTGATTGACTCTCTCATCGAGAAGAACATGGGACATGTCAGCACTTCAAAATAATTTACAAGCCATCAAAGAGCGCATCCATCAAGCAGCGTTGGCTTGTGGTCGCTCTGCGCAGGACATTAAATTATTGGCTGTCTCTAAGACTTTTCCAGCAGAAGATGTCAGAGATGCGTATTCTTTTGGTCAGCGATGCTTTGGTGAAAACTATGTTCAAGAAGGTGTTGCCAAGGTATTAGAACTGAAAGATCTGCGCTCAAGCATTGAGTGGCATTTCATTGGCCCAATTCAAAGCAATAAATCAAAAGATGTGGCAGAGAACTTTGATTGGGTTCACAGCATTGATCGCATCAAGATTGCGCAACGCCTCAACGATCAGCGTCCTCCTCATTTACCCCCGCTTCAAGTTTGTGTTCAAGTGAACATCAGCGGTGAAGCGTCCAAGAGTGGTATTCAGCCAGATGAACTATTGGACATCTGTCAAAAAATTTCAGCCATGCCGCATCTGCGCCTCAGAGGTCTCATGAGCATTCCAGAGCCTACTGAAGATGTGGAGTCTCAAAGAAAGTCTCACCATCAATTACGTGAGCTTTTAAGTCAATTACAGCAATCCAGTGCTCTTGATCATCAAAAGCTTCAATTAGATACTTTATCCATGGGCATGTCTTCAGATATTGAAGCAGCCATTGCAGAAGGTAGTACGATGGTGCGTGTTGGTACAGCAATTTTTGGCAAAAGAACTTATTTATGACTTCATTAGCAAATTTAAAAATCGGCTTTATTGGTGGCGGCAACATGGCCAGCGCCTTGATTGGTGGCCTGATCAATCAGGGTGCTCAAGCAAAGAATATGTTTGTCGCTGATCCATTTGACCAAACCCGCCAACGCCTTGAAAGAGACCTCTCCATCATCTGTGCAGCATCCGTTGATAAGCTGGCCCCGCACATTGAAAACTGTGACGTATTAGTCATAGCCGTAAAGCCTCAGCAATTTAAAGAAGCTGCCTCTGAATTGGCCCTTGTGTTGAAGTCATTCACAAGCAAACCTCTATGTTTAAGCGTGGCAGCTGGCATTAAAACAGCTGATATGGCCAAGTGGCTTGGTCACCAAAGAATTATCAGGGCCATGCCCAATACCCCAGCCTTGATTGGTGAAGGTATGACTGGCTTGTTTGCGGATAGCAATATCAGTGCTGCCGATCAATCACTCGCAAGCTCGATTTGTGAAGCCGTGGGTAAGATTGTTTGGGTTAATTCTGAAAAACAAATGGATGACATCACCGCAGTATCTGGCAGCGGTCCGGCTTATGTATTTGCCTTCTTAGAATCACTTGAGAAAGCAGCCATCGCTCAGGGACTCTCACAAGAGCAAGCCCGTCTTCTAGCAATCCAAACTTTGCAGGGTGCTGCTAAGCTTGCCGCACAATCTTCAGAGTCGCCAGCAACCCTCAGAGAGCGCGTGACTTCAAAAGGCGGCACCACCTATGCAGCACTGACAGTTCTTGAGCAAGAGTCTTGGGCAAACATCATGATGAAGGCCGTGGCGGCTGCTAGTGAGCGCAGTGAAGCGATGGGACAAGAATTCAGCAAGCAGTGATCAGCAACTAGCCATCAGTTTTTTCTAATAAGCAAAAGCGATGGCTAAGAACAAGCTCATACCAAACCAATTATTTCTTCTAAATGCTAAAAAGCATTTTTCTTTCTGACGATCTTTGATCAATTGAAAGTAATAAATGGCCAGCAAAAAGGCCAGCCCTAAAAAAATCCAAAAAACTGTAGAAAATGCCAAAAGCCATCCAAGCATGGCAAAGCTCACAAGGCATATGCCATAGCAAATACAAATAGCCAATACATCGTACTGACCAAATGTGATGGCAGATGTCTTGATACCCAAAGTCACATCATCATCTCTATCAACCATGGCATAAGCCGTATCGTAAGCAATCGCCCAAGCGATGTTCGCCAACACCAACAACCAAGCATAAGCAGGTATCTCATTCAAGACAGCCGCAAAGGACATCGGAATGCCAAATGAAAAAGCTATTCCCAGAATCGCTTGGGGGATTGAGAAAAATCTTTTGGTGAATGGATAAATAACGGCAATAGCCACTGCAGGAACTGATAAAAGCTTTGTGAATGTATTGAGTGGCAGAATCAAGATGAAAGCAATAATGGCCAGTAGAGCAGCAACAATCAAAGCTTCAACAGGTTTGACCCTTCCTGCAGTGACAGGTCGGTCTTGAGTTCTTGAAACGTGCTTGTCAAAGTCTCGGTCTGCGTAGTCATTGATCGCACAACCAGCACTCCTCATCAGAAAGCAACCCAAAACAAAAATGATCAGATGAGATAGTTTTGGTTCACCAGATGATGCGATCCATAGACCCCATAAAGTGGGCCACAAAACCAATAAAGTACCAATTGGTTTGTCAAAGCGAATCAGGGCTAAATAATCAGACAACCTTGAAGACATTACAAGAAGTCCACCCCTGTCATTCCAGATGATTTAATCGCATCTGCTAAGGCATACATGGCTTTGGTTCTGGCGTAACTCTTGCGCCAAGCCAAGACCACACGACGCTTTGGAATCGGATTAGCAAAAGGAATATAACGAATCAAACCGTTGCTATTGGCATCATCAGGAATCGATGTGATAGGCATGATGCTGATACCAATTCCTCCAGCCACCATTTGTCGGATAGTTTCTAAAGAGGATCCTTCAAAAGTACTGATCTCTCCATCTTTGGGATTTTTTTGCATATCAGGGCAAATATCTAAAACTTGATCTCTGAAGCAATGCCCCTCACCCAAGAGCAATGTTTTTTGTGACTGCAATTCATCATGCTGAATGATTGATAAAGTCTGCCATGGATGTCCTTGAGGAACAGCCACCATGAAACCTTCTTCATACAGAGGCAAAACCTCAAGGCCACTTGGAGAGAATGTATCAGCCATGATGGCAGCATCAATATCGCCTTGCTTTAAAAGCTCTAAAAGTTTTGAAGTGAAGTTTTCTTGAAGATACAAAGGCATCTGTGGCAAAGCTTCACGACATTTGGCAATCAACTTTGGTAACAAATAAGGAGCAATCGTATAGATGGTCCCCAATCGCACAGGGCCAGATAATGGATCTTGACCATGTTGAGCTAAGTGCTTAATGACTTGTGCATCATCCAATACCTTTTGGGCCTGATGAATGATTGTTTGCCCCAAGGCGGTGATTGTTAACTCGGACCCAGATCGCTCAAAGATTTGAACATTAAGCTCGTCTTCCAAC
>CALKUJ010000375.1 GCA_937996825.1 uncultured Polynucleobacter sp.
TGGACGAACTTAGGACGCCTCCGTCAAGTGCACCATAAATCGTGATGTTGTTTTGTGATTCTGTTGGGGTTGTTGTTTGCGCTTGTGCAGCACCAGTGCAGCACATTACGGCCGCAGCCAAAAGGGTCAGTTGTTTGTTCATGAAGTCTCCTCGTTAAATGAAGTGGATGAAAGCCAAGTGCACATTCAAAAGATGGATATGCATGGAATTTCAAACGCGATTCTTCTTGAATTGCTCCAACTTAATTTATCAATTAACGACATGCATTTACCAAGTAACGACAATGCATATTGATTCACGGGATAACCCTGTGGCCGCTCGTTGTCGTGTCAAAACGACGACTTGTAGCGCATTGCACACTGCCAACCAATGTCAGCTAGCGGTTGTGCTTTACGGCCTGTTTCGACCGCATCAGGCGAGTTGGCATTGCCATCGTGCGCACGCTGTGCGATGCCATGAAGAATGGCTGCCATGCGAAACAGGTTGTAGGCCATGTAAAAGTCCCAGTGCGCGATGTGGTCGCGTCCCGTCAATTGCACATACTGGCGCACATATGCTTGCTCGGTGGGTAAACCGAGATTGACCAAATCTAGTCCTGCAATGCCTCGCCACAAGGTAGGTTGCACATGCCAACTCATGCACTGATAAGACAAATCGGCCAATGGGTGACCCAAGGTCGACAACTCCCAATCCAACACACCGATCACGCGTGGCTGTGTGGGATGAAAGACCAAATTGTCCAAACGGTAGTCACCATGAACAATCGATGTTTCTTCGGCTGCGGGTATGTGCTGTGGTAACCATTCCATCAATCGCACCAACGACTCGCCCAAGGGCAAAGTAGACGCACGGCATTGCTTAGACCAACGGTCTATTTGCCGCTGAAAATAATTGTTTGGCTTACCAAAAGTTTCTAAGCCCACGCGTGTGTAATCCACACGGTGCAGAGCGGCGAGTACGCGACACATTTCTGCATAAATTTCGCCACGTTCAGAAGTGCTCATTCCTGGCAGTGATTGATCCATGATCACACGACCTTGCAAGAACTCCATGACGTAAAACGGTGTCCCCAGCAAACTGCTGTCGTCACAGTAATCCAACATGCGTGGCACGGGCACATCTGAATCTTGCAAGGCTTTCATCACGCGGTATTCACGGTCTACCGCATGTGCCCCCACTAACAATTGCCCGGGGGGTTGTTTGCGCAACACAAACTGTGTCGTGCCAGATTGAATGCAGTAAGTGGGGTTCGACTGTCCTCCTGAAAGGGTCGACATGGTCAAAGGTTGCGTGCCGCATAAGCCCTTTTCTTGCAGATAAGCATGCAAAGCGTTGTGATCTAAAACCTGCGTCATAACGTGCTCACCAAATGTCCACCATCGACCGCCACAGTTGCCCCAGACATCGCAGCGCTTGCTTGTGAGGCCAATAACAACAACGGTCCATCGAGATCACTCAACGCATTGAAACGTTTGCTGGGGATGCGTGAACGCAATTTTTCACCCTGGGTGCTTGTCAAAAAATCACGGTTCAAGTCCGTGATCACATAACCTGGCAACAAAGCATTGACTCGAATTTGGTGGCGCGCTAACTCAAGTGCGAGTGCTTTGGTCGTTTGAATCACGCCGGCCTTTGAGATGGCATAAGGCGCAACGCCACCCGCCACACGCTCGCCCAAAATAGATGCAACGTTGACGATGTTGCCGCTTTTCTTGCACGCCACCATGTGGCGCGCCGCCTCGGTGGCAACCAGCCAGCAGCCTTTGAGATTTGTATCGATCACCGTGTTGTAATCGTCGGGCGTTTGATCTAACGCGGCCTTACCCACCGTCACACCCGCATTGTTGATCACCACATCGGGTACGCCCCCATGATTCGCGAGGTCTAAAAAAGCTTGGCGCACACTGACAGGATCACTCACATCCATGGCAAAGGCTTGGGCCTGAGCACCTTCTGCATGTAGTTTGTCCACAAGCGTTTGCAACTTGTCGACACGGCGTGCTGCCACAACCAAATCGGCGCCTGCTCTGGCAAGTAGCCATGCGAAGTGGTGCCCCAAACCACTGGATGCACCAGTCACCAGAACCCGTTTGCCTTGTAGGCTAAACAGAGAAGATAAAAAATCTGCACCCATCATGCTGCGGCTTCCTCGTGCATTTGCACAAGCTTGCGTGCCATGCTCCAGCGGTGCACTTCACTGGGGCCGTCATAAATACGGAAAGCACGCATGTCCATGAAAATGCGCATCACATCTTGTTCATCGGTGACACCTTGCCCACCCAAAATTTGGACACAGCGATCGACCACGCGCCATTCAGCTTCCGAACAAACCACTTTGGCACGGCTGCTCTCAAAGTTGCACTTGTGCCCTTGATCTAGCAACCAAGCGGTGTGCCAAATGTGCAAACGCGCGGTGTGCAGATCCATGTCGTTGTCAGCCAGCATGTAGCCAATCCCTTCATGCGTGACCAGCGATTGACCAAACGCCTTGCGCTGGCTGGCATACGTCACAGCAATGTCGTGCGCCCGCCTGGCCTGCCCCAACCAGCGCATGCAGTGCGTCAGGCGTGCCGGAGCCAGACGCACCTGCGCGTAACGAAAGCCCTTCCCGACTTCGCCAAGTACATCACTTGCAGGTACGCGCAGATGGTCAAAACGCAGCACGCCATGTCCACCGGTAAAACAACGATCCATCGCGTCCATATTGCGCTCCAACACAATGCCGTCGCGTGCCATGTCGCTCAGAAACATGGTGGCTGAACCATCTTCCATACGCGCCATGATGATGGCGTACGTTGCGCCCTCGGCGCCCGTGATAAACCATTTGTGACCATTGATCACGTAATCATCACCGTCGCGCACAGCCGTTGTCTGCAACATGGAGGGATCAGCCCCTGCACCTGGGCTCGGCTCGGTCATAGCAAAACAAGATCGCGTATGCCCTTGAATCTGTGGGCGCAACCAGCGTTCTTTTTGTGCTGGCGTGGCCACTTCTTCCATCAGATGGATATTGCCTTCATCGGGTGCGTGGATATTTAACGCTGTGGGGCCAAGCCAAGAGTACCCCGCCTCCTCGAAGACAACAGCCTTAGCAGTGTGGCTCAAGCCCATGCCACCCATCTCTTTGGACGCATGAGGCGTTAACAAACCTTCATCACGAGCCAAACCAATCAGCTCTTGGCGCAAGGCCTCATCCGGTCCGTGTCCAGACTGTCTTGCATCGCGTTCAAGCGGAATAATTTTTTTTGCAATGAAATGGCGGGTGCGCGCTTGCAGCTCCAACAATTCAGAAGAAAGCTCGAAGTTCATAAAACTACCTTTTAAGAATGGAACGCATCAGGCGCACGTAACGCAGCGCGTAACAGTACCCCCATGTCAGGTTGCGCTACAAATGGATCAGGTGGGTTGTTTTGGCTAAGAATGGCCTCCATGCGGTCGGCCACATGCTGCAATTTGTCAGGATGCGTGAACACATAAAACTTCTTACTGCTCAGCGCATCAAACACTTGACTCGCGACTTCGGCCGCAGACAAGGTACCGTTGGTGACTGCCTTTTCCATCATGACGCGACCTATCAGCTGACTCTTGGTCAAACTTTGCACAGGTCCATCGTCAGTGCGTGCACTTTGATGAATACCTGTCGGCACAAAGAATGGGCACACCACGCTGGCAGTGACCTGATCGGTCACAAGGCGTAAATCGTTGAATAAAGTTTCGCTCAACGCCACCACCGCGTGTTTGCTGACACAGTACGCACTCAAATTAGCCGGGGCAACCAAGCCTGCCATGCTGGCCGTGTTGATGATGTGACCGTGCCACGAAGCGTCGTTCTCCGCCGCACGCAACATCAATGGCGTGAAAGCACGGATGCCATGAATAACACCCCATAAGTTCACACCCAACACCCATTCCCAATCGGCTGAGCTGCACTCCCACACCAGCCCCTGCGTTGCCACACCCGCGTTATTGAAAACCACATGCGGTGCACCAAAACGCTCAAATACAGCGGCAGCAAGTGCATCCATCTCTGTGGCGCTGGCAACGTTGACTTTGCGTGCCATGACAGTGCAACCTAGGGTCTGTACTTCTGCAGCACACGCGTCCAACGATGCTTGATGAACATCCACCAGTACCAGTTGCATGCCGTGCCTAGCAGCGATACGTGCAAATTCCAGCCCTATGCCAGAACCTGCACCAGTGATGACCGCGGTTTTGCCACGTAGTCCTGCGGCGTTAGATGGATAGCTTGATGTTTCCATGTCACATGGGCTTTCTATTTGGAGGAACTTAACAGCGTTCAAAAATAGCAGCGATGCCCTGACCACCACCAATACACATGGTGACCAAAGCGTACTTGCCGTTGATGCGTTGTAGTTCATGCAAAGCCTTGACGGTAATCAAGGCCCCCGTTGCGCCGACAGGATGACCCAACGAAATACCAGAACCGTTGGGGTTGACTTTGGCAGGGTCCAGGCCCAGCTCTTTGCTCACCGCACAGGCTTGTGCAGCAAAGGCTTCGTTGGCTTCAATCACGTCCATGTCGTTGGTGGTCAGACCTGCCTTTTGCAAAGCGAGGCGAGAGGCCGACACAGGGCCCATGCCCATGATTTTTGGATCGAGGCCGGTGTGGGCATACGACACCAAACGTGCCAGTGGTTTGGCGCCACGTGCTTGTGCTGTTTTGGCTTCCATCAACACCACGGCGGCAGCCGCGTCGTTGATGCCCGATGCGTTACCCGCAGTGACCGTGCCGTTTTCTTTGACGAACACAGGCTTCAACTTGGCCATGTCTTCCATCTTGCAGTTGGGGCGGAAGTGCTCGTCGGTGGCGTAGGCCACGTCGCCTTTTTTGCTCTTGAGCATCACAGGCACGATTTGGTCTTTGAAGTAGCCAGCCTCAGTGGCGCGTTGGGCACGGTTGTGGCTTTCAACCGCTGCTGCATCTTGCATGTCGCGGGTGATGCCAAATTTGGCCGCCACGTTTTCAGCGGTCACACCCATGTGGATGTTGTGAAAAGGATCGTGCAAGGCGCCAATCATCATGTCCACCATCTTGGTGTCACCCATGCGTGCGCCCCAACGGCTGGTGAGGCTCGCGTAGGGTGCACGGCTCATGCACTCGGCACCGGCGCCAATGGCGACATCTGCATCGCCCAACAAAATAGCTTGGCTGGCAGACACGATGGCTTGCAGGCCCGAACCGCACAAACGGTTCACGTTAAAAGCAGGCGTGCCTTCGGCGCAACCGCCGTTGATGGCAGCCACGCGTGACAAGTACATGTCTTTGGGCTCGGTGTTCACCACATGGCCAAACACCACATGGCCCACATCTTTGCCTTCTACGTGGGCACGGGCCAGCGATTCGCGCACCACAATGGCCCCAAGCTCGGTAGGCGGGATGTCTTTGAGACTTCCACCAAAGGTACCAATAGCCGTGCGCACTGCGCTGACGACAACAACTTCTTTAGACATATCCATGACTCCTGATAAAAAATAAAATAAGACGATCTAGCTTGTGTTGCGCTAAGCGCTCATCAATAGGCATCCAGCGGCATGCTGTTCACGGCATCGTTGCCGTTGATCAAGGCATGCAGTTGCCCATGAGTGCGAGGCAAGATGTGGTCTGCATAGACTCTGGCCGTCAAAATTTTGGCTTTCATGAACTGAGGGTCAGTGCCATCATTTTGCAACTTGTCGGCCAGCAACAAAGAACGCGCAAGCTGCCATCCCACCATCAAGTTTCCAGTCAACATCAAATACGGCACACTGCCGGCGTAGACTGCATTGATGTCTGTTTTGTGATGCATCACGATGTAATTCACAGCCTCAAGAAAATCATGACGCGCCCTCGCCAATTGCTTGGCCATGGTTTGCGCATGGTGATTTCCACAACGCATCAATGCCTGTTCCGTTTGCTCGATTTGCTCCGCCATCGACATGGCGAACTGCCCCGCATCCCGCGCGGTCTTGCGACCGACTAGGTCATTGGCTTGAATCGCAGTGGTGCCTTCATAGATCGGAAGAATGCGCGCATCACGGTAGAACTGAGCGACACCTGTTTCTTCGATGAAGCCCATGCCCCCATGCACTTGCACCGCCAGACTAGTCACCTCCAAACTCATTTCCGTGCTGTAACCTTTGACCAACGGCACCATGAATTCGTAAAGCGCTTGATTCTCTTTGCGTGTTTCTGCGTCCAAATGGTGATGCGCGGTGTCATATGCGGCTGCAGCCACGCAGGCAAGTGCACGACATCCTTCGGTCAAAGTACGCATGGTCATGAGCATGCGTTTGACATCGGGGTGATGAATAATGGGCACGGCGGTGCTGAGTGAGCCATCAACCGGACGACTTTGCACACGATCGTGGGCGTATTGAACGGCTTTTTGATAAGCCCTTTCAGCCAGCCCGATGCCTTGCATGCCCACTTGGTATCTGGCTGCGTTCATCATGACAAACATGTATTCCAAACCACGGTTTTCTTCGCCCACCAAATAGCCAATTGCGCCACCATGGTCACCGTATTGCAACACCGTGGTCGGGCTGGCATGGGTGCCCATCTTGTGTTCAATGCTGACGCAATGCACATCATTGCGTGCACCTAACGTGCCGTCTGCATGGACCATAAATTTGGGCGCCACAAACAAGCTGATGCCCTTCACGCCTTCGGGTGCGCCCTTCACACGGGCCAGCACAAGGTGAACGATGTTTTCGGCCATGTCGTGCTCACCGTATGTGATGAAAATTTTGGTGCCGAAAATCTTATAGGTACCGTCAACTTGCGACTCTGCACGTGTGCGAATCAACGACAAGTCCGAACCCGCTTGTGGCTCCGTCAAATTCATGGTGCCGGTCCACTCGCCTTGAATCATGCGAGTCAGATAGATGTTTTTCAGCTCAGGCGAACCCGCTACCAATAAGGCGTCAATCGCACCATCGGTGAGCGACGGGCATTGGGCGAAGCTCAAATTGGCACTGCAAAGCATTTCTAAGCAAGCACCGCCAATGGTTTTTGGCAAACCTTGACCTCCAAAGGCAGTTGGATGCTCCAAGCCTTGCCAACCACCAGCCACAAACTGTACGAACGCCTCTTTGAATCCTGGCGGAGGAGTAACTTGACCTGCGTGGTATTGCGCGGGGTGTTTGTCACCCACCGTGTTGAGTGGTGCCAACACATCTTGACTGAGTTTTGCGCATTCTTCGAGGATGGCCTGTGCCGTGTCAGCGCCTGCATCGGCGAATTCAGGTGTGCACGTTGCTAACTGATCAAGATCGACCAAGTGCTGGATGTTGAACATCAAATCTTTGATGGGAGCGATGTAACTCATGAAAGTATCTTGTGAATGATTTAAGAAAGTGCTGATGTGGAATGGGTCGACTGAACTGTTTGCACAACAAACTGGCTACTGCGACAGCCGTGCAATCAACGTTTGTGCCATCGGCCATTCGCCATAGCCAGAAGCAGGATTCAGATGCCCCACCTCGCCAAGGTCGATGGTTTCGCTACCCCAGTCTTGCGCCAATGCCCCGACACGGTCTTGTGCGCCCAGCGGATCGTTGGTGCTAGTGGCCACCAAGCTGCGAAAGGGCAACAGTTGACGCGGCACAGGCAACCAACCGCCCGCCGCAAGCGCGGTAAGCGTTGGATAGCCTTCGGGCATGGGTTGCTCGAAGTCGGGAGGAGTGGCAAGCAATGCCCCCACCACGCGATGCGCATATTGGCTGACGTGCGCCCAATGCGCCACCATCACGCATCCGCCACTATGTGCCACCAGCACAACAGGTCCATCAATGGCCGATATGGCAGCTTCAATTGCTTGCACACGCTTGTGACAGTAAAGGTCTTCGCGCCCCATCGGGGGCACTGTACAGACTTTGGGAAGTTTGTCTGCCAGCCCTGTTTGCCAGTGCGTGGCCACGTGATCACGCAGCCCAGGAATGATCAAGACCGTGGGAGATTCAGAAAAATTCATAGACATGCTTAGAAATGTGGTCTCATGCCGTGGGCGGCAAGCTCAGACTTGAGCTGCGCAACATGGCAGACACAAAGACTTCCGGTGGCTGCGCACCCGACAAGGCCCACTGCTGGTTGAACACAAAATACGGCACACCTGAGACGCCAAGGTGTTCACCCCACACGCTCGGAGCATCGAACTTTTCAGCAGTCGATAGATCCACGTCGTGGATCTTGGCCAACTTGACCAACGTGGGGGTGTCACCCAAATCACAGCCATGCACAAAGTAAGCTTCAAACAGCGCCTCTTGTAAAGCTTGCCACGCCTCAAGCCCCAACTGCTGCGCAGCCAGCGCCAGCAATCGATGAGCAAGCCAAGTGTTGGGAAAAATCTTTATTCGAGCAAACTCAATCGTGAGACCCGCATTTGCGGCCGCTGCTTGCACCTGTGCTTGTCGTGCACACACAGCCTCTGGACTGCCCAGTCGTTGCTCGTAAAACTCCAGATAAGGCAACCCTTGCGGCGGTACATGCGGGATCAGCTGAATCGAATGCCAATGTACGTCGAAGCACAAGTCAGGCACCAACTTGGTCAACCTAGCGCAAGCCGTGTCGAAATGGCGCTTGCCTATCCAACACCAAGGACAGATCAGATCGAAATAAGCGTCGACTTTCACAATCTGACCCATGGTGATTTTCCTCAAGCCGCTTTGCGTAAAAAACCTTGGTTGCCCCCCTTGCGGTTGGGCGAGAAGCCGTTGGCTGCGAGAGACTCTTCCACAGTGTCATAAAAGACACCAATTTGCAAAATCTCGCGAGCTTCCTTACCTGTGGCAATCTCGCGACCGAATTCGCGTGAGATGCGGACGAGTTGTTCGATCTGTTCCACAGTGCTCATCTTGGCAGTACGCGACTGATTCCACAGATTGTCTTCAATGCCACAACGCACATGCAAACCAATGGACATGCCCATTAAATTGATGGGCAAAACGTTGCGCATGCTGCTCTCCACTGTGAGCTTGGCACCGTCAGGAATCGCACGCAAGAAGTTGGCTAAGTTGTAAATATTGGGGGCATCCATGCCACCGCTAATCGCTACCCAGTTACACACCAGAGGCCCCTTGTAGACACCGCGGCGCATCAGGCGCTCAACGGTTTCGAAGCTGTTGAGGTTGTAAAACTGGAAAGCACTCTGGATACCTGCTGCACTCAAGCGACGAATGTGCTCTTCATACCAAGCAGGATTGGACGGAACCACCATCTCGCTGTAGGCGCGTCGACCTTCCGGGGTGGCCATGGAAGTGCCAGCGATATCTGCTTCTTCCATGTGTTCGGTGACGTTCATTTGTGTCGTGTTGATGGTCACCGTAACTTGATCGGGCTTAGGGTCAAGTTCTGCCAACATATGGCGCGTGTCATCCGAGAGCCACTTGGCTACCGCGCCATCGGACTCAGGGGCGAATGAGATCGATCCACCAACTTGAATGATCATGTCGGGTACAGCCTTGCGCACCCCGGCGATCAGTTCATTGAATTTAGACAGGCGCTTGCTGCCTTTGCCATCGAGTTCGCGCACATGCAAATGCAACACGGTGGCGCCAGCGTTGTAGCAATCCACAGCTTTTTGAATCTGTTCCTCCATCGTCACTGGAATATCTTCGGGATAGTCCGAAGGAATCCACTCAGGACCGTAGGGTGCTGCAGTGATGATGAGTTTTTCTTGATTCTCAGGAAAGAGGTGTCCGTCAACAAAATACATGGGGTAGTCTCCAAAAAAATTAAAAAGGCTTGGTACCAACGATGCCTGCACGTTCCATCTTTCGGTGGCAGGGCGGGTAGTCCATCACGGCGTAGTGTTGAGTGCTGCGGTTGTCCCAGATCGCGACGCTGTAGGGTTTCCAACGCCAGCGCACCTGGTATTCCGGGATATAGGCTTGACTGATCAAGTACTGAAGCAGGTCACCGGCACCTTGGTTGAAGTCTTGACCTTGGCGCACCCTGTCTTTGTTGTGGTAATTCACAAAGTGAGTGGTGAATCCATTGACAAACAGTGTCTTCTCTCCAGTATCGGGATGTGTACGTACGACTGGGTGCTCAGCGTCAGGATATTGCGCCTTCATTGCCAAGCGTTTCTCAATAGGCATCGCTGCAGCAAAAGATGAATTGAAGCTGTGATTGGCAATCAAACCTTCGATCTCATCTTTGATGCGACTGGGCAACTTCTCGTAAGCCAGAACCATATTGGCCCACATCGTGTCGCCACCTACCGGAGGGCATTCGATGCAGCGCAACACACATCCCAACGCAGGTTTTTCACGGAAGGTGCCATCGGTATGCCAAGCGTTTTCGTAGCGGTCAATGGGGCTATCGGGGTTCTTGTAGATTTGGACCAACCCAGGTGCCTCTGGGTGACTGGGGACCATCGGGTGATCTTCCAGCTGACCAAGTTTTTGTGCGAATGCCATGTGCTCTATGCGTGAAAATTTATCCAGCGTCTGGTCACGCACAAACAGCACTTTGTGTTTGAGCAGCGCAGCATAAATTTCTTGAAATAATCCGTCATCATGTACGGCATCGGCGAGGTTGAGATTCACCAGTTCAGCGCCGATGGCGCAGGTCAAAGGTTCAATGCGCATAGTGATTTCCTTAAATAACAAAAATGGATGAACCAATGGTCTTGCGGGCTTCGAGATCACGATGTGCTTGCACAGCATCTTGCAAGGCATAGCGTTGGTTAATTTCGATCAGTATTCGACCTGCTGCAATGTGACCAAAAATTTCATCAGCCAACTCGGCCTTTTCCAATGGATCTGAGATGTAGTCAGCCAGCGCTGGACGCGTGAGGTAGAGCGAACCTTTCTGGGCCAGCAGGTTGGGGTTGAAACCATCGATCGTGCCGCTGGCGGTACCCACGCAAACCATCAAACCGCGACGACGCAACGAATCGAGCGAGGCAATGAAAGTGTTTTTCCCCACGCTGTCGATTACTACATCAACACCTACGCCATTCGTGATATCACGCACCCGTTTGGCAATGTCTTCGTGGCTGTAGTTGATCGTGTGGTCGCAACCGTGTGCGCGCGCGACAGCAGCTTTTTCCTCTGTCGAAACAGTCCCAATCACCGTCAACCCCAGCAACTTGGCCCATTGCGAAACGATCAATCCCACACCACCCGCAGCAGCGTGCAGCAAAATGGTGTGACCTGGTTTGAAGTCATAAACGCGTCGCATCAAATACGCCGAAGTCAAGCCACGCATAGTCATGCCTGCTGCAGTTTCAAATGGAATGGCGTCAGGCAATTTAATGAGGGGCGCGGCAGGAATCAAGCGCTCCGTGCTGTAAGCCCCCAAGGTATTGATGAAGCCGGTATAGGTGACACGGTCACCTACCTTCACATGAGTGACCTCAGAACCAATCTCTTCAACAACACCGGCAGCTTCGACCCCCATGCCATTCGGCAGTGGAATGGGGTAAGTGCCGTTGCGAAAGTATGTGTCAGCGTAGTTCAGTCCGACAGCGACATGACGCAGGCGGACCTGATCTGGGCCGGGATGTCCGACTTCAACGGTCTCACACCTCAGCACCTCGGGGCCTCCGATGCGATCAAACTTGATGGCTTGTGCCATAGCGCCTCCTTAAATGGTTGTAAGACAGCAAATGTGTATGGCGCTAATTTAGAGGTGGAGCACAAAAATACCCTTTCCATTTCACGACTTTTAGTTATCATTTGATGCCATGCATTGAAATGCATGCTTATTAGTGATGAATTACTGCGGCTTGTTTCAAAGGACATCAGAATGCGTAAAACAGTGAAAACTCACAAGACTATGCAAGTGCGAGCAGCCGTCTTGTCGCACTACGAGGAAGTGGCGCGCAAACTAGGTGTAAATCCAGTGCAATTGCTTAACAAAGTAGGGCTAACGCGTCGCATGCTCTCGGTGCCGACACAGTTGATTCCTACCCATAGCGCAGTAGCCTTGCTGGAGTTGACTGCGCAGGCCAGCGAATGCGACACAGTCGGTTTGATGATGGCCGAGGCCCGCGTTTTGTCGGACTTCGGTCCCATCAGTCTCTTGTTGATGCAACAGCCCAATGTCCGCAGCGCACTAAACACCATCGCACAGTACAGACATGTATTGAACGAAGCATTGGCCATGTACATTGAAAATGCAGGCAAGCTAACGTTGATTCGTGAAGAAATAGTGATCGACCACCCAAGTGGTATTGCGCAATCCACCGACATGGCGACGGGAGTGTTGACCTTGATTTTTCGTGCCATTTTGGGCTCCCACTGGCGTCCACAGTCGGCCCATTTCACGCATACCGAGTCCCAAAACACACAGATCCATAAACGCATATTTAAATGCCCAGTGCATTTCAACAGCGATTTCAACGGTCTGATATGCCTGACAACCGACATGGATCAAGTAAACACCCAAGCTGATGCGGCCATGGCTAGCTACGCCCAATCATTTTTGGATGCAATACCAAAGACGGGGCAAAGCTCGATCGAGTTAGATGTGCGCCGAGCGGTGTATCTGTTGTTACCTATGGGGCGTGCCAACGTGAGCCAAGTGGCCTCCGGTATGGGCATGAATGTTCGCTTCTTGCAACGACGATTGGACGAAAGTGGCGTCAGTTTTTCAAACATATTGAACGATGTTCGATGCGAATTGGCTCAGCGTTACATCGCCAACACCACCTATTCTCTGGGACGAGTCGCCGAGTTGTTGGGCTATTCGAATTTGAGTTCTTTCACAAGATGGTTCACTTCGCAATTTCAGTGCGCACCATCACAGATGAGGCATTAATTCAGTTTTTGAGTGATGCCCGTGTTTACCCGTGTTGTCATAAAAAGTTAAATGCTTGACGCATAAAGATAAATACTGTTTCCAGTTTCTGAGAACAATCGTGACTTTCAAATGGACACCAAAGAAACAAATTGGCAATTCATTTGATAGGTGAGTTCATTTCAATTTACGGAGACACATATGACGATGACAACCAAGGCGCACGCCTTTCACTGCTTGATTGGCGCCACTTTATTTGGATTGATAGGAATAAATGCTCATGCTTGGACAGATAAACCCGTCAAGATGATGGTCCCTGCTCCCGCCGGAGGAACCATCGATGTGATCGCGCGCATGTTCGGCGATCAACTGAGTGCTGACATTGGACAACCCATCATCGTAGATAACCGTCCGGGAGCTGGCGGTGGCATTGCAGTGCAAGCGCTACGTTCAGCACCTGCGGATGGTCAAACCATCATGGTTACAGCAAGCAATGTGATAACCGAAATTCCACACGTCTTAAAAGCTAATTTTGATCCGTTGAAAGATGTGAAACCTGTGGGCGCCATCGCTCAAGGCACCTTGGTATTGGTCGCATCGCCCAATTTACCCGTGAGCGACTTTAAAAGCTTTTTGACGTTCGCACGCAGTCAACCCGGCAAGTTAAGTTTCGCCTCATACAGCGCTGGCACTGCATCTCACTATGCGGGCATGATCCTGAATCAAAAAGCTGGCCTCGATCTGCAGCATGTGCCATTTGCCGGAGCACCACCTGCATTGACTCAGGTCATCAGTGGGCAGATTCCTGTGATGTTTGATGGCTACGTCACATCACGTGCCATGATCAACTCTGGAAAAGTACAGGTATTGGGTGTTGCATCCAAATCCCGTCTTAGCCAGTTACCCAATGTGCCTACTTTTGCTGAACTAGGCTACACCGACCTGAACTTTACAAACTGGCTCGGAATCGTGGTGAGTTCGAACATGGCGCCCGAAATGGTAGAAAAAATTCACCTCGCTGTGAATAAAGTGGCAACCAATCCTAAATTCCGCGGGCGCATTTTTTCAGCAGGTTTTGATGCAGCAGAGACAGTGACGATTGATAAATTTTCACAATCAATCAAGGCTGAGTACGAACGTAACGCGGCGATCGTTAAGCAATTCAATATCCAATTGAATCAGTAATTTTTGCTTTGGGTGTGAATCTTATGAACGGTCTGATGATGCAGCAATCGCTGCTAATTTCTTCTTTGTTGCGCCACGCTGAACGCCACCATAGTCAGCAGCTAGTTGTATCTCGTCGCGTAGAGGGCGATATTCATCGTTACACCTACCGTGAGATGGCAGCCAGAGCACGCCAAGTGGCCAATGCCATGGCTGCTTTAGAAGTCAAATCAGGCAGCAGGGTGGGGACAATCGCTTGGAATGGTTATCGTCATCTGGAGCTGTACTACGGTGTCTCGGGTTCTGGTGCTGTGTTGCATACGCTTAATCCACGACTACACCCGGATCAATTGGTCTGGATTGTCGACAACGCACAAGACGAGGTATTGTGCTTTGACCTCACCTTTTTACCGTTGGTGGAGGCTGTGGCATCTCGATTGAACACAGTAAAACATTTTGTGTTGATGACTGATCGGGCTCATATGCCTGAAAAGACAAGCATCCCAAACTTGTTGTGCTATGAAGAATTGTTGGCTGAACAAAGCTCTGATTTTCTTTGGCCAGAGTTTGATGAACGCGCAGCATCCAGTTTGTGCTACACCAGTGGCACCACTGGCAATCCCAAAGGTGTTTTGTACAGCCACCGTTCTACTCTCTTGCACACCTACGCATCATCATTGCCAGATGCACTGAATCTTTCGGCACGTGACACCATCTTGCCTGTTGTGCCGATGTTCCATGTGAATGCATGGGGGTTGCCTTACTCAGCTTTTATGGTTGGCGCAAAACTGGTTCTGCCTGGACCAGGGCTAGATGGCAAATCACTTTACGAGCTATTCGAATCAGAGAGCGTGACTTTGTCAGCAGGTGTACCTACGGTGTGGCAGGGATTGCTCACCCACGTACAAAGTCAAGACTTGCGTTTCTCGACCATGAATCGAACCATCATTGGTGGCTCAACCTGTCCTCCAACCATGATGGACACATTCCAAGATGAATATGGCGTTCAAGTGATTCACGCTTGGGGCATGACAGAACTCAGCCCCGTGGGTACCGTCAGCGTTCTCAAAGGTGAGCAACTGAAGTGGCCCAAAGATGCACAACGCGCAGTTCAATCAAAACAAGGACGATCGTTGTTTGGCATTGACATGAAGATTGTCGACATCAGAGGTAATGAATTGCCTTGGGACGGTAAAACCTCCGGCGATCTTTTGGTTAGAGGGTCATGGGTTGTATCAACTTATTTGAATGCAGAACAAGAAAGCCCGTTGGTGCAGGATGTTTCAGGACGAGACTGGTTTCCCACCGGTGATGTAGCCACCATTGATGCGCAGGGTTTCATGAACATCACGGACCGAAGCAAAGACGTCATCAAATCTGGCGGCGAATGGATTGGTTCTATAGATCTTGAAAACATCGCAATGGCTCACCCCGACGTGGCCTTGGCTGCATGCATTGCCGCACGACACCTCAAATGGGACGAGCGTCCGCTGCTGATTGTCATGCGCAAGCCCAACGCGACTTTGAACCGTGAAGCATTGCTAGCTTTCTACGAAGGCAAGATCGCCAAATGGTGGACACCCGATGACGTGGTTTTTGTCGACACCATTCCACTAGGTGCCACTGGGAAAGTTCTCAAACACCAGTTGCGCCATCAGTACCAAGACCACCTGTTGACAATGGTCTGATGATGAGAGCTTGGCAACCCCGACTCGCTCTGCTTTGGCCTGGCTTGGTGATGTCGGCCTTGGTCGCCGTAGCTGCCTTGTTCTTGTCTGAACATTATGGGGCACCAGTGATGCTATTTGCCTTGCTGTTGGGCATGGCTGTGAATTTTTTGTCAGAAGACGGGCGTTGCAAACCGGGAATCGAATTCGCATCCAAACAAGTGTTGCGCTGGGGTGTTGCGCTATTGGGCTTAAAAATCACAGCTTCACAAGTGCAAGCCATGGGCTGGCAGCCTGTTCTGATGGTGGTGTTAGCCGTGGTGTTGACAATCATCTTTGGCATTGTGGTGGCGCAAGCCATGGGTTTTCAAAAATTCTTTGGTTTGCTCTCTGGAGGTGCGGTTGGCATTTGCGGAGCTTCAGCAGCTCTGGCGATTTCAGCAGCATTCCCAAATCATCCACAAAAAGAACGCGCCACGCTGTTTGTCGTGATCAGCGTCAGCACACTTTCAACCGTTGCCATGGTGGCGTATCCCATGGTGGTTCACTGGCTAGATTTAGACCCAATGAATGCAGGCTTTTTTCTAGGGGGCACTATTCACGATGTGGCTCAAGTGGTTGGCGCTGGTTACAGCATGGGACAGCAAACAGGCGATGCAGCTACCTTGGTGAAGCTTATGCGCGTGGCCATGCTGGTACCAGTGATTGCATTTGCCGCTTGGATGACTCACAGCCAATACACACAATCATCCCAAGCCTCTATAGATACCGGCACAGCAAAACCACAGCGCCCCCCTCTGCTGCCAGGATTTGCTGTTGTGTTTGTGCTGTTGGTCGTGATCAACAGCTTAGGCGTTTTGCCTCATTGGTTGGTAAATGATGGTAACGATTTGTCACGTGCGTTTTTGATCGGTGCTATGGCCGCGATTGGCATGAAAACTCATCTGAAGGACATTCTGAGTGTGGGTTGGAAACCAGTGGTTTTAATGGTCCTCGAGACCTTATTCTTAGCCGTATTGTTCTACGCCATGATGCAACTGACACATCTGCACGCCTGAGGAGACTGCATGCACCAGCGGAGATAAATCGTGAAGACCGCGTAGTAGAACTGCTACGGAGCAGCATCCGAAGTTCTGCAAGTTGGAAATTTGCCACATGCACAGTTAAGGTTAAACGACTTCCCGCAAACCCGCATGAAACCTAGGTTCCCCTTGTGGACGCGTCCTTAAGAAAACAGAGAAAAGAGAGAGAAAACGGCAGAAAAAACTCACTTTTTGAAAAAGTGAAGTCGTCGCGTCCTCAATGTCACTCGTCAGAAGCCCACTAATAGAGGGCTTTCCCCAAAGGGGATTTGGATCCAAATCCACACTATCAGCGTCCACATTTTGGACACTAGCCTAAAAAAGTCACAGGCTTATAGTAGTAACTAGAAGCAATCACAAACCCGAGATGTGCAGCAGAAGAAGGCTGAAGGCAGGACAGCTACTCGGCCTTTTTGTCACGAGGCCATCATTGCGGAGATCGACATCTGAACCCACAACTGATCAAGGGCTAGATCACAGCCCTGCACTTCAACTTCGATATTGCGTCGGAATGTTTTGACTGAGATCTTTGCACCCCCTGCTTCAACCTGCCCCACGTACTCCAAGTCGTATTGCGGTATCAATTCACCATCGGGCAATGCAGATCGCACAGTCGTGAGGAAACAGCCCTTGTAGCTATCAGCCAACTCCCATGCTTCATCAGCTCGCACTTGGTTCAACTTGAGTAAACGCTGCACTGTCAATCGCACAGCATCCGCCATCATGCCCTTGACCTCGGGGACTTCATCTTCAATCGATACGCCGCTATCTAGTTTTCTCAATACAGCTTTGTAGAACACGACATTGGCACGAGCCTGCTCACTGAGCTCAAAAGATCTCTTGGCCATCGTCATGAACGCCTCATGCAACTGGGCTCGTGAGTCAGCGTTTGCGGTTATGGCTGTAGGTGACGTCATCGCAAAATTCCTTGATTAATTGGGAGCAGCTGCCGCTGAGGTTTTTTGCAATTCCTCACGCAACTCTTCAAGCGCAGGTTCGTTTTGCTGCTTCAGTGAAATGCTCAAGCCTGTACTCAATTCGGCCATGAACATCAGCTCATCGTTGGGCGTACTGTTCAACAACCTCGCAATGGATGTCTCGGTAGAACCACCATCGCCTTGTCCCGAGAACTGCGCCGCATTCATCAAAGGATTCATGTGGTTGTAGAACTTGGCAATCATGGTGGCGCTCGTTCGTACCTGCGCTTGAATTTGCTCCGCTGTAAGGCCCTTTGCAATCATTTGCGTAATTGCATAGTGACGCAGGCTGTACAAGGTTCTCTCCTGACCAGTCGTTGGACATAGCAACATGTCCAAGTCCTGAAGGAATTGACTAAATTGAGCAATCAAGTGCGTGGGTTGCACCCCATTGCGTGGTCGGAACACCCTTGATTCATGCTTTTCATCCAGCACTTGCTCAAGCGTCTTGCCCTGCAACTCTGGCGCCAATTCAATAAGTCGCGCTAGGTACGTTTTGCAACTTTCATGAAACACGGCAAACACGGGCTTGTTCTTTTTGACCGTCTTGCCCTTTTGGATGCGTGCATAGAGCACAGGTTTTTCTAGCCCAACGTCACGTAGCTCAATATGACGCCATTCAAGATACTCCATCTCAGTACCTGGGCGCATGCCTGTTGCTGCCGCAAACGGCACATAAATTGACAACAACTCACGCAGCTCGCGCGTTCTGCCAATTCGCCCCTCTTGCACCCAATCTGCAAACTTAGAAGCCATATGCAGGACTTCTTGCGACGAGAAGTCTGGTCGACGCCCGCCATGCTCGCCAGTGTTCTTGAGAACTGGCTTTTGCATGTTGCTCATGTAGGCGCGTTCAATGGCGTAATCAAACACCAAGCTCAACGCGGCGTTGTGATTCGCTTGGGCGCTGTGACTTAGCTCTCGCCCGACCTTTTGGCGGCGCCATTCGCAAAACTCCGTGAACACCGCTTGGTTGATGCGGTCAACGTTGTACCCACCAAAGAATGGAATCAGGTAGCCGTTAATGGCACTGATGTAATCGTTGTTACTTCCGCGCTTGGTTTTATCTTCAGCAACTTTGATTTCAAGATCACGCAATACAACATCAGCAACAGATTTGAATTTTTTAGAAACAACGGGATGGCCTGCCCTGGCTAGCACCTTGGCCTCAAACCACTGCTCTTCAGCGAAAGCTTTGGCTTTTTCTAGATTAGGCGTACCTGTTGCCTTACGAATCCATTTGCCAATAGCATCGACTTTGAAGTGAGCTTGCCAACGCTCACTATCAGGGCGACGAACTAAACGTATTTCGTTTTCTCGTACAACAATGGTTTCTGGGCTACGTTCTTTCATGTACGCAGCTTACAAGCCATTTATCAAAAGAGCAAACAAACATCTTAAATTAACCGTGTAATCACCGTGTAATTATTGAAGCAATAAAAAAGCACCTAGCTCGCTAGAGCTAAGTGCTTGATTTATAAGGATAAATCCTTGGAGGCGCGACCCAGAGTCGAACTGGGCTAAACGGATTTGCAATCCGGTGCAT
>CALKUJ010000376.1 GCA_937996825.1 uncultured Polynucleobacter sp.
TACAGTAAACGAACAATTAGGAAACACCTTATCGTCAACTAACACTAGCACAGAAGATGCAGTAGCAAACGCAACCGACACTGCAATGACCAATCCTTCATTCTTTGAAAATGATGGATCTGTATCTACTGCAACTAATCCAGTACGTACAGAAGTTGCATCTTTTGACGAATTCGGAACTCCAACAAACTCTGCGGCACCAACTCCGTATGACATGGCAGGCGACACAGTAAACTACGCATCGTCACAAGCAGAGCAGAACTCAAATTTCTCAATGGGCGATTTTGGTAGCTTAGACTTACCAACTGACCAAGGCGACGTAGAGGCATAATATGGCAAATCCAACAAACTTAAACGCAGTTAATTTATCAGTTAACGACAATACAAATCCCAATACTTATTTCAATAATTATTTTGGACCAAATGTAAAAGTTAGTCCAAACGTTGATGCAGCTATCCTTAGCTACTTTGAAGAAGTAACATACAACAAAGAAGCAGCTAAGGCACTAGCAGCAGCGGTTATATATACTAGCACACAGCAGGGAATTAACCCAATGGAGTCGCTACAGGAATTTACCAAGCTACCCAAGGGCGAATTAAACGCATATCTGGTGATGTTCTTGAATATGAATCGCAAAGGTACTAGCTACCTTGGCATTACTAACCAGCCTATTGCCAACAAATACGTTAGTCGCGCAATTATTCTATGAGTAAGTATGCACAGGGGCAATTTCAAATTAAGAATCCCGAGAAATATGTAGGATTAAAAACTCCTACCTACCGCTCTAGCTGGGAATTTGTGTTTATGCAATTCTTAGACAATAATCCTAGCGTGGTGCAATGGGCAAGCGAAGCCATACGCATTAACTATCGCAACCCGTTAACAAACAAAAACACAATCTACGTACCAGACTTTTTAATGGTATATGTGGATGCAGCAGGGCAACAACACGCAGAAGTCATTGAAGTTAAGCCCACCAAAGAAACTAGCTTGCAAGAAGCAGGCAAAAGCCCGCGAGCACAGGCAGCAGCCATTATAAACATGGCTAAGTGGGAAGCAGCTAGAGCCTGGTGCAGAAGTCAGGGATTGACGTTTAGAGTGATTACAGAAAACGAAATCTTCCACCAAGGCGGCAAATAAATACCATATGACTAAAAAATTAGAATCGTTGTTTAACTTACCTGACACCAAAGTTGATACTGATATGACCATTGACGAAGCGGTGCAGTTTGCAAAAGACAACAAAGACATCATTACACAAGTGGATGATGCAATAGATAAAATTGATGCTAGTTTGCCCCTAGTGCGAGACTTGGAAGCAGGGGACGAAGAACTAGATGAGCTAGCCAAGCTAGCCAAGGAAAAGTTTGAGGACTTAATGGATTTGGGCATGAACGTTGATCCACGTTTTGGTGGTCCCATCATGCAAACAGCAGGTGTATTGCTTGGACATGCTATCAGTGCAAAGACTGCTAAAATGGATAAGAAGTTGAAAATGATTCAGCTACAGTTAGCCAAAGCCAAACACGATCATCAAGTTAAAAAGGATGCTGCTAAAGCAGGCCCCGAGGAAGATGACGAGCCAATTGATGGCAAAGGTATGGTGCTAGATCGCAACGCATTGCTAGCACAGATTATCGAAAACTCAAAGAAACAATAAATATACGATATAGGAATGACGATGAAACCATACCAACAATACATTTTTGAACTTAACAAGGTATACGAGTACCGTGTTAAGATCGCAGGTACAAACCCAACAGGCGAAGTAATGGAGCGTATCAAAAACGCACTAGATGCTTACCAAGTTGAGACTGTAACTCCAGCTAAGAGCATGCCAATCCAAGAGCACAGAGATTTCCCTAAAATGGGGGCAACTGAGTGCTGGACATTCGAAGTAGCCATTAAGTATCCAACAACAAGCGCACAATTACGCCAGCTAATTAAAGAACGCGCTGGCCTTAACGCTGATTGCGTTTGTGTTTACGGCAAGAATGAATGCGACTTCAATGAAGAATTTGAAGCACACGGCAAGGATCACGAAGGTAGCTTGCTAGAGCAACCTGAATTGAAAGCAGATGAAGGCGGCCAAGAACTAGTTGGTAAGAGCCGTTTCGATAGCTTGTTAAAAGAGCTAAGTGCCCGCACATATGAATTTGCTGAGGACAGCAAAGAAGCTGGCAAAACAACAAACTCAGCTCCTACAAACGATAAGAGTCCAGTAGGCAGCACACAAGTTAAATTACCAACACCACCTAAAGGATCTGTGAGATGAGCAACAGCAACGGAATGTACAACGTTCTAAACGTTTTTAAAAAGTTATTACCACTTAACGAGTCTACTGCAAAAGAAGTAGCAAAAGAAGTCTACGACGAAGTAGAAGCCAAAGGCAGCATCTTAGAAGGTGTTAGCAAAGTTGAAGCTAAACTACGTGAAGAATACGAACAACTAAAGACCAAACAAGGCACAATCCACAAGGTTGGTCGCTATGGTAACGAATACGATGTAGGTGATGATGGTACCAAAAAAGCCAAGCACGTACCTAAGACAGGTCAAAAGGGCCGTCCTAAGAAAGAAAAGCCAGCTGAGATTAACGCTCCTAAAGGCGACATCTTTGGTCGTACTACAGGTAAAGCTCCTAAGGGCAAGGGTACTGTAGTTAAAGGTAAAGACACTTACGATACAGTAGACGAAGGCGAAGTAGTGCCAGTTAAGGGCGGCGCAGTGCATAAAGGCACATACGGCTACCAAACTGATGTAAACGATGATGGCACTAAGAAAGCCAAGCACGTACCTAAGACAGGTCAAAAGGGCCGTCCTAAGAAAGAGCGTGAGCCAGAATTCAAAGCACCAAAGGGTGATATTTTCGGTCGTACTACAGGTAAAGCTCCTAAGGGCAGCACAGGTACAGTAATTCGCGGCAAGGCCAACATTGACACAGTGGACGAAAGTTCGTTGTTAAAGCAAGCCAAGCGAAATTATAATCGCGGAGCTAAAGATGCAAACGCTGACCAAGTGGGCGCAGGTAAGAAGATTGACACAATGAAGAACAGCTTGCGTCACAAAGATGTAGTTAAGTACCGCAATGTTGCTGAAAACCGTTTAGTTCTTGAAAGCGTTAACTTCCGCAAAATGATGGATGACGCCGATATGTCAATGAATGAAATGCTTGAAGCCATTAAC
>CALKUJ010000377.1 GCA_937996825.1 uncultured Polynucleobacter sp.
TGCAAGAGCCTGAATTCGCAGCACGCGACAAGGGTTACACCTTCGTGTCACACCAGCAAGAAGTGGGCGCAGGCTACTTCGACGACGTGACCACCGTGATTCAAGGTGGTTCATCTTCTGTGAAAGCCCTCACAGGTTCTACCGAAGAAGAACAGTTCCACTAAGCACTTCAAGTGAGAGACAGCCCGAGAGGACTGTCTCTTGGTTTAAATAGGGTTGAGACCACTCAGCGTGAAAGCGTGGGGTGGTTTTTTTGTTGGGCAATTGGTGGCTACTTAACTGGGACCAGTAATGTCCAAGGTTCAACCCCAAGGGCCTCGGCAATCTTTTCAATATTGGATAGAGATACGTTCCAGACACTACGCTCGACTGCGGACACATAGGTTCGGTCTAGATCACACGCTAGAGCTAGTGCTTCCTGAGACCACCCAAGCTCAACCCTACGCGTACGGATGTGCCAAGCAAGTATGGCTCGAAGGTCATTCTTAGCAGGTGATTTGTTAGGTGGCGAGGGCTTTGCAGACACCCAGAGAGGATCGTTAAATGCTAAATTTGCATCTACGGAGTTTGCTTCTCATTTGAGGGCATAATTATTAAAAACCAACCACTGCCAAAAGCTACAACCCTATTTGCCGATAGCACTAATTGGTCGTCTAGTAAGGCTACTCATGAAATTGGTCATCGCTACGTGTGAAGTAATTGTGACGCTTCTATGGCAAGGCTGAATCAGAGTATCAGCGTCGTACTGTTTTTTGTGCCACGGTCAATGAAGAGAATTTTTTAGTCGATCACACGGGAAATACACGTTGGTGGACTTTGCCATTGGTTGCAATCGATTACCAGCATGGAATTGATATGCAGCAGGTTTTTGCTCAATTGGCGTTAGATGTCGAGAGTGGAAAAGAGTGGTGGCTGACAAAAGGCGAAGAACGATTGCTGGAAGAGCACAACAGCCAGCACAGAAGCATCAGTCTGATGCGTGAGCGATTGCTTGACATCATTGACTTAGAGAAAGTTGGCGAAGCAGGCAATACAGCTATTGGAACTGTCGATCTACTTGCAAGGCTTGGCGTCACTCATCCAACCAATCGTGACACAAAGGAGTTGACGGCTATCTTGCGTGAGTTGCTTGGACCGTCTAAATCCTATGGTGGAAAGCAAAAGTGGCGTGTCCCGTTTCGTTCTAAGCCAGATGTGGTTGAGGTCGAACTTTTTTCTAAGGGCGTTTAGTTGGGGGAGGGTGGGGCGTAAATTCAAAAAACAAGCATGGGGGTTCTCAAAACCGAAGCTCTGTCGGTTTTGGGGTTCTCGTGCAGTTGGTCTGATTTGCCCCCACCTCCCACAACTAGAGGTCTGGCGCAGGCATGCAACTTAAGCGTGTAAGTGTCATTGCATTGGTCTATTGAAATTTCTATTGGTATGGGCGTTATCTCCATACAAAGCGCGACTTGCCACTCACATTCTTTGAGTGTATGAGTCAGTACTAAATCTTTCGGATGTCCATCTCGTACCAATAAAGAGCGTGGCTTTCTGGAAGCGTTTTATTTAAGGAAATTAAAAATGGACAACAAAACTTTAATCAATATGTTCAAAGCAAATAAAAACTACAGCCGCTTTGCAGGATTGTTGGCTCCTCGTGGTGTTTCACCTGAGAGAGTGCTACTCGCTGTTTACGCCAGTATTTATGAAATTGCCGAGGTCTTGGTTCCAAACGCTAAGTATTCCACTGAGCAACTATGCGGCGAAGAGTTGTGGTTATGTTGGCCGACCGATGGTCAGCACCGCGCGATGGGAATTGGGCTTTCTTTTCTTGTCGAGACAGGGTTAGTTCCACTCGTTTGCGTTACGCCGCATCACATCAGGAATAAACGCTACGCCTTGAAGGTGTCTGCTTAAGTACCTACTAGCCCTGCATGGGGCTTTTAACTATTGCGATACCGGTAATTTCAATCGGTTTTATGCCCCTGATCTTCTTAGAGGCAGGGGTGTTTTATTTGACGTAACCCGATGAGCTGGATCGATTTTTTGAATCAATGCCTAGTTTTTGCCCCTTGTTTTTTGCTATCCGCTGACTGCGTTTGAACGCGTAGTTTTCATCAACCGTTTGTTTCAGGAGAAATGACATGCCCGTGATCCAGTTATCTGCACAAGTTTGCCAAGCTGCCGCCTGCATTGAGGGGCGAGCCAAAACCGACTATTACGACACAGCCATTACTGGCTTCATCTTGACCGTATCAGCATCGGGCTCCAAAGTGTTTTCACTTCGTTACCGTGATCAGTACGGCAAACAACGCCAGCACAAGATTGGCGATGCGAAATCCATCACTTTTGACAAAGCTCGATTGCAAGCACAAAAACTGCGTTCTAAGGTTGTGCTGGGTGAGAACCCCGGCGATGAGAAGCAGGCCTTGCGCAAGGTGCCAACCTTGGCTGAGTTTATTGAAGAGATCTATGTGCCTCACATTCACCAACACAGGAGAAACTTTCAATCGACCCTTAGTTTTCTTAGGCTTCACATCATTCCTAAGTTTGGCAATAAGCATCTTGATGCAATTACCTCTGAAATGATTTCTGATGCGCACCTTGAATTGCGCAACAAAGGTTATGCACTGGCGATGGCAAACAAGCTGCCCATTTTGTTCAAGATCATGTACAACATTGGCAGGAAAAAGAAGATCCAAGGAACTTCTACCAATCCTGCTAATGATGTGGTCATGTTCGTGGCGAACAATGCTAAAGAGCGTTTTCTTAGTGTTGATGAAACTCAGAGGTTGCAAGTTGCGTTGGAGCAAAGTGACAACACACAGCTCAAATACATCGTGCCGCTGATGCTGATGTTTGGTTGTCGTAAGAGAGAGTTGCTGGATGCCAAATGGGTTGACTTTGATTTGGAAAGACGTAACTGGCACATACCCATGTCAAAGAATGGCAAAGCACGCAACATTCCAATATCAAGCCAAGCTTTGGAGTTGCTGCAGAAGTTGCCAACGTGGGAGGGCTGTCCGTTTGTTGTGCCCAATCCAGAAACGAAAAAACCGTTTGGGAATTTGTATTGCAGTTGGAATACGGCTCGCATCCGTGCGGGGCTGCCAGAGGTTCGCATGCACGATTTACGACACAGTTTCGCCAGTAATCTGGTGAATGCTGGTCAGTCAATTTATGTTGTGAGCAAACTTCTTGGGCATTCTCAAATTAAGACTACCGCGCGCTACAGCCATCTTTCTGATGCAACCCTAATGTCAGCAGTCGATGCTGCTGCTATGGCTATTAATAAAAATTGCCTCCCGCTCCAGCAAAAAGCTGCCTAAAATTTGGGCGCTAGCTTCTGCCACCTGCACCACTCATTCGGCATCAATCCTTTTGGGTGGTGTGGGTTGGCGGTAGGCTAAAAATGGGCATTAGAAATTTGGCAAACAACTTTGGCATTAGTAATAGGTAAGTTCCATACTCGCACCAGTTGGGTTATCGGTGGGTAAGGTCAAACTGGTGGGCTCGAAACATCAAAAAACCCTTACAAATCTTCGCACTAGCCCACCCCTTGGTCTGTTCAACACCTTCCAGTTCGCCAATGCATACGCCAACGGCGAAGGCATGAAGCACTAC
>CALKUJ010000378.1 GCA_937996825.1 uncultured Polynucleobacter sp.
CCAAAAAAGGCATCAAGATGTTTGAAAAAGTGGGCGTGCCCATCCTCGGTTTGGTTGAGAACATGGCAGTACACGTGTGTACCAACTGCGGCCACATCGAACACATCTTTGGCGCCGATGGTGGCAAGAAGATGGCCGAGCAATACGGCATGGACTACCTAGGCGCGTTGCCCCTCAACATGCAAATCCGCCTGCAAGCCGACAGCGGCAAACCCACCGTGGTGGCTGACCCTGACGGCGAAGTGGCAGGCATCTACAAGGCGGTGGCCCGCCAAGTGGCTGTGAAGATTGCTGCGAAAGCCAAAGACTTTTCTAGCAAGTTTCCTAGCATCAAGATCTCTAAAGAGACTTGATGCCTAAACCCATCATGGGTACGTGCGGCGGTTGTTCAGCACTAGCTCGGCTGTGGCCGTTGTGCTGAGCGCACTCCATTGGCTAGTCGACAAACTTGACACTTGTTCTTGTGTCAACGCTTTGAGCTGTGTCAGTGTCATCGCACGCAAATCAGTGGTTTCGAGTGCCTTGACTTGATCGGTCGTCAAGGCGGCCACTTGTGAGTTGCGCAAAGCGCTGACTTGGCTGGTGGTCAAAGCCTGAATGCTGCCGGTTGACAATGATGCAACTTGGTCGCCAGACAGTGCATTGATTTGAGCCGTGGTCATCGCAGCCACATCGGTGGTTTCGAGCACGCGCACTTGCGAGGTTTGAAGCGCCTGAATTTGTGTTTCGGTCAATGCCGCGACTTGGCTGCTGGTCAAGGCTGCGATGTGTGTGCTGTCCATGCCCGCCACAGTTGCCGTGCTCAAACCTTGAATGGTCACGGTGTTCAACGCTTGCAGTTGTGACGTGGCAACCAATCCATTGACTTGATCGTCTGTCAAGGCATTGGCTTGTGTGCTGGTCAATGCGCTGATTTGCGTGGTGGTGAGAGCACCAAGTTGTGCGGTGCTTAAGCTACCCAATGCCGCTGCATTGAACGTGGCGGCTTGGGTGGTGCTGAGTTGACCCAGTTGTGCCGTGGTCAGCGCTTGTGCTTGAGCGGTGGACAGGCCACTCACATTCAATCCTGCGATTTGTGAGGTGGTCAAACTCTCTAGCTGTGCGTTTTGCAAGGCTTGTACTTGGGTGGTGGTCAGTGCCCCCACTTGGGTTGAAGCCAGTAAGCTGATGCTGGTGGTGCTCAGTGCTCGGACATTGGATGTACTGAGCGCTGCAATGCCATTGGTGCTCAAGGCTTTGAGCTTGGATTCACTCAGACTGTCGAGCTGTGTCAGCGTGAGTGACTGAATTTGTGTCGAGCTCAAGGCTTGCATTTGGTCTTCATCAAAGCTGGCCAAACGTGCGGTGCTTAAGTTGCTCACCACATCTGTGGCCAGTGCGTTCACTTGATCGGTTTTGAGTAGCCAAAGTTGGTGCTCGGTCAGGCCATCAACTTGCGTGCTGGACAAGATCGACACGTTAGATGTTTGTAGCGATTGCAGTTGAGCTTCGCTCAATTTTTCAAATTGTGCGGACGTGATGGCGCTGGCTTGTGCCGTCGTGAGTGATTGCATTTGCGCACGGCTCAAATTGCCAATTTGTACGTCAGTCAACGCACCAATAGCGGTTGATTGCAAGGCTTTGATTTGCGCTGTAGACAGTGCGGCTATTTTTTCAGCACTTAACTGGGCCACTTGAGTGGACGTCAAAGCCGCGATTTGCGTGGTGCTCAAGGCTTCAACTTGTGATTGGCTCAAATTGCCCAGTTGCGTGGAGTTGAGGCTGGCCACGACCGAGGTGCTGAGGGCATTGAGCTGTTCCCCCGTAAAGGCACTGGCGGCGTTATTGAACAATGTCTTTGCCTGTGCTGTGTTGAGTGCACTGACGCTGGCAGAAGACAAGCCTTGTACCTGTGCTGATGACAGTTGGTTGAGCTGCGCTGTGCCTAACGCACTCACTTGCGTGCTCGTCAATGCGTTGACTTGCTGCGTGGTGAGTTGCGCAATTTGCGTGGTGTTCAACGCCGATACCGTTGTGGTTGCGAGACTGGTGAGGTCAGTTGCATCAATGCTTTGCAACTGTTCTTCAGAAAGCTGGTTCAGTTGCAGTGCGCTGAGCTGCTTGACTTGGTTGGCTGTCAGGGCTTGAAGTTGGGTTGTGTTGAGACCCGTCAATTCCGAGGTCGCCAGTTTGGTCAGAGTTTCATTGCTGAGTGCTTGAACTTGTTGTGTGGTGAGGCCCGATAGCTGTGTCGATGTCAGTGCAGCAGCTTGCGCGCTGCTCAGGTTCGCGATCTGTGCTGTGGTGAGTCCCTGCACTTGCGCACTGGACAGTGCGTTGAATTGTTCGGTGGATAACGCTTTGAACTGAGTCAGTGTCAGTGCGGCCACTTGGCTGCTATTGAGTTTGCCAATTTGTTCGGATGACAGTGCTTTGACTGTGGTGGCGCTCAGGCTTCCAATGTCAGAAGCGTCAATCCCTTGAATTTGACTTTCTTGCAAGCTGTTGATTTGTGCTGTCGTCAGTACCTTGACTTGAGCTGCTGTCAGCGCTTGCATTTGTGAAGAGGTGAGTCCGCTCAGTTGCTGCGTGCTTAGAGTCGTCAAGGTGCTTGCCGACAGATCTTTGACTTGTGTGGCGCTTAAGCCGCTGAGCGCGCTCGACGATAGGGCACGAACTTGTTCTGATGACAGTGCAGCAATGTTTTTGGCCGACAAGTTTTGTACTTGACTTGATGTCAGGCTGCTGAGCTGAGCGGTTGACAGGGATTTGAGTTGCAAGGCAGATAGACGGCCCAGCTGTGATGCGGAGAGATCATCAATCTTGTCTGTCCCAATTGACTTGAGGGCGTTGATGCTGAGTGCCGCAACATCTGAATCATCTAATGCGCGCAGTTGTTCGGGTTGCAAGCTGTTGAGCTGTGTTGTTGTCAACGCGCTGACTTGCAAGGCCGACAGTGCTTGAATTTGCGCGGTGCTGAGTTGTGCAAGTTGCGTGGTTTCTAAACTTTTGACAACGTTGCTTGCGAGCGCGCTGATTTGTTTGGCGGTCAATGCACTGACGCCTGTAGTTCCCAACGCTATTGCTTGGCTGGTACTCAGCCCACTGAGGTGAATGGCGGTCAGGCCTTGAATTTGCTCTGCACCTAATTTGCTGATTTGAGCGGTTGTCAATGACTTGAACTGTGCAGGTGTCAAGGCAGCCACTTGGGTGCTGGTGAGGTTTTGAATTTGGTTGTCATCCAAACCGTTGATCGCGCTGGTGCTGATGGCGGCCAAATCTTTGGCTTCGATTGCTTGGAGTTTGTACGCGTTAAGCGCATTCAGCTGTGAATACGTGAGCCCTTTGGCTTGGTCTACGGTTAAGTTGGTGATTTGCTCTGCGCTTAGCTGGTTCAGCTGGGATGTTTCTAGGCTGGCAATTGCTTTACTGCTTAATGCCGTGAGTTGAACATCTGAAAAAGGCAAATTTTTCAGATTGAAGATGGTTGAAACTTGCGTGGTGCTCAATGTCGCAATTTGTGCTTTCGACAAGATGGCCAGCTTTTCATCCAAGACGTTCAAATCCTCTCCATCAATCGCTGCGATTTGAACGGGAGTCATGTACGTCAGCTGCGTTTGAGTCAATGCGCCTGTTTGGGTTGAGGTGAGTGCAGTGACTTGGCTTGGGCTGAGTGAGGCAATCCATGGGCGTCCCAAGGCGCTGATTTGGTCGGTGCTCAGTGCTGCGATTTGTTGTGTTGAAAACTCTTTGATTTGGTTGGCACTTAATGCATTGATTTGACTGCTGTTGAGTGCTTGCAATTGCTGTGTGGCGAGCAACTTCACTTGAGCAGGCTTCAACGCCGTCACTTGTGCAGGGGTGAGGTTGGCCAGTTGATCTGTGCTCAGGATATTGATCTGCGCAGTGGAAATCGCTTGAATCTGAGTTGCTGTTAAACCCGAAATGGCGCTCGTGGCAATATTTGCAATTTGGTCGGTGCTTAGCGAACTGATTTGTTTGGCGCTCAAACCTGCAAGTTGTGCAGGCTCCGTCAGTTTTTCCATATCAATAGCTGCGGCCGGAATTGTCCGGTCGACAGTTTGAGTCAGCGTTGATGCAATTTCCGTGGCCATTTGTTGCCTTTCCAATATTTGAAATGGTTAATGCAAGAAATGCGCCAGGATTTATTTAATTCATTCGTATGTGTTCTTGGCGTTTCTTGATGCTTATCTGAGCTCAGATGAATCGTTGTCGTAAAACCGTCAATTTCTATGCATGGGTTGGGGCTCTATTTTTGGTATTCATTAATTCATTAAGATTAAACTTTAATTACTAATTAATGGTCTTCGCGTGGATCTACTAGATCAAACATTTAGACGTGTCACTCGTGCCTTCACGCGCTGGCCTTTACAGGCGGTCGGGAGTGCACTTTTAGTCGTTTCTCTGTGGGTGGTGCTGTACACCTATGAGTCGAGTGAGCATGTTGTTTTTCAATACGCCACAGAGAGTGCGCAGGAGCATGCTGAGTCGGTTACTCAATTTCGTAATTTTTATGCGCAAGAGCTAGTGCCGCGTGCCATGCGTGCGGGTGTTGCCGTGACGCATGACTACAAAACACGTGATAACGCATTGCCTTTGCCTGCGACGTTGACCATTGAGTTGGGACACTACATGTCGCAAGTGGATGGCGGCACGCAAGTCAGGCTATACAGCGATCTGCCTTTTCCATGGCGTGCAGGCGAAAGGGCATTAGATGACTTTCAAAAGCAAGCCTTGGCACATTTAAAAGCGAATCCTGAGCAGCCTTTTGTCCGTGAAGAAATTTTGAATGGTCAGCGTGTGCTGCGATATGCCCAAGCTGATCGAATGCTGTCAGGTTGCGTGTCTTGTCACAACCACTACAAAGAATCGCCGAAGACTGACTGGAAAGTCGGCGATGTTCGTGGTGCACTGGAAGTTGTTTTACCCGTGTCGCAGTGGCAATCTGCCACAACGGATGTTTTGACCCGAACGTTCACTGTGCTGTTAGTAATGTTATTGGGTGGATTACTTTTGGTTTGGTTGTCGGTGCAAAGAATTCGAGCTTCTTTGATGGTCGCGCGTGAGTTGTCTGCGCAGCGCCAAGAGGCGATTCAGCAGTTGAACCAAGAAATCTCCGAGCGTCGATTGGTTGAACAAGAGTTGCGATTGAGTGAAAGCAAGCTCAACAGTATCTTTGCTTCAGTTCCTGAAGCTATCGTGGTTGCCGATGCCCGTGGTCGCATCGTGCAATGCAACGTGGCTACTGCCGAAATTTTTGGCTTCGGCTTGAATGAGTTGGCAGGAAAAAACATCAATATGCTGATGCAGTCGCAAGAGCGGGATGTGCATGATGGTTACCTCAAAACCTATGAGCAGACAGGGCGCAAACGGTTGATGAATGAGCCGCGTGTGGTGCAGGGGATGCGCAAAGATGGCACATTGTTTCCAGTCCGTGTAACAGTGAGCGAAACACGCGTCGATGACGCGCATTTTTTCATTGGTGTGATGCAAGATTTCACATCGATTCAAA
>CALKUJ010000379.1 GCA_937996825.1 uncultured Polynucleobacter sp.
GACTGGACATAAGCTGAAGGATAAAACCGAGGGGGTGAAGCTGCACGATCAGGCACTGGCAGATCAAGAGCTGAAGCTGTTACCCAACGCGAGCGATCTACTGCATGACAATGAAACGGCACTTGCACACAATCTGTATAGAACTTACGAGCCCACGGCTCGTAACCAGAAAACTCTGTTTGATTGGCCAAACCAAATATTGATGCTGTCTTTTTGGGGTTAGCTAGGTGAGTAATCCAAGCTGATTTCAATAAACCTTGGGTTTCAATAATCAAGTCATAGTCAGTCAGCACACCTGACTTAAATTGCTCTTTAAAAGCGATGTATTCCTGAATACTGCGGATGAACTCACCGCGTTTTAAAGCTTTTTTCCAACGACGAAACCCCAAAGGAATGATGTTGTTGATTCCAGCAACAGAATCACCAGATGGCAAAGTAATGGTCTTCAGAGGCTCTAAAAGCCCGACATAGCCCTCTTCCACCACCCAATCAATCTGAGCTTCTGGGTACTTGGCTCGCAGATCCCAAACCACAGGCAAATTGTGTAAAACATCGCCCAAAGAGGACAGCTTAACGATCAAAATCTTCATGGGCTCTATTTTCGCTTAAATAGCTAAACATCCAGCTTTTTTCAAAACTACGCCCTGAAAAGACTAAAATCAAGATATGACATATCAGACCGCCTCAGCCAGCCAATCACGTTGTACATGTTTGAGTTAATTAAGAGAGCTAAATCATGACTTTAGGAACGCCTTGATATGCTTTTTAATTCCTACGAATTCTTGTTTGCATTTCTCCCACTTGCTTTCCTTCTTTTTTTTGCAATTGGAAAAAAAAGTCATCAAGCAGCGGCTGCATTCTTAGGATTTGCATCCCTTGTTTTTTATGCATGGTTCAGCGTTGAAGCATTGCCGATTCTCATCGGCTCAATCATAATTAATTACCTATTCGGCTTAAAGATATCAGCAGTAAGAGAAAAGGCTTGGCTCACAATCGCCATCATCTTTAATTTAAGTTTATTGTCATTTTTTAAATATGCGAATTTCTTTATCGACAATACCAACGCCTTAGTGAGTTCATCACAAACGAT
>CALKUJ010000380.1 GCA_937996825.1 uncultured Polynucleobacter sp.
TTCGATCTCTAAGGGATCGACCCGCATCACAATTGAACTGGATACTGAAGATGTTTTACCCAGGCCCACCCCCACCAAAATGGTTCTCGATCGTGTTTTGTGCTTCAGCAGCGATGGGGCTGATCTACTTCTTGATGACCGATTTTTGGATTGGCATTGGTATGACCCTATTTTGCACAATTGGTCTTTGGGGTGAGATTGCGGGATTTGTGCGCAGGATGCTCAAAAAGAAGAATGGCGACATTTGATCAAGTTTCTCCGTGATGAACGAAACCTGTAGCCGACAACTAATTGTTCAAATAGCGTGTCTTCGTGCTGCGCATTACTTTTCACCCCTCTAACTGGCTTACGCCAAATACGCTTGCCAGAAATCAAGGCACGCTCGTATCTTTGGTAGACGATGCCGCTCTTGAAGCATGACCCCATAAATAGGAATTGCCTCCTGCGCGAAATGTTTTTGCAAAAGCGGAACCAGTTGACCGCTCTGAACAAATGGCTTGGCGACAACATCCATGATTCGGGTAATGCCAACGCCATGAATTGCCATGCTGAGCAAGACTGCCGAATTGTCCGATCGAGCTTGTCCTTTGACTTGGTAGACCGATTTTTCATCTGAACGTTGCCAGTTGTTCATGATAGGTGCACGGCTGTTGGCGATCAATTTGTGTGCGTCTAAATCATCGGGAGCCTTTGGCGTTCCGTGCTTGTGAAGGTAACTCGGCGAGGCGTACAGAGAGCGGCTTGCAATGCCTATTTGCCGTGCAACCAACAGATCACTTTGTGCACTCCCCGTGCGAATAGCGATGTCAATGCCATCCCGGGCCATGTCTGCAATTCGATCGTCTGCCGCAATGTCAACGTGAATGTCTGGATGTTTTTCTCGCAATCCGACAAGGCTCGGTGCGATCAACGTTTGTGCGATGGATGGACTGACTCCCACTCGCACCCAACCACTTGGCCCATTGATTTTTCCTGTTAACTCGCTGCTTAACTCGTCTGCAGTTTCCAGGAGTCGCTTTCCATAGGACAGGAATGTGTCGCCTTCGTCTGTCAGGCTCAACCCATGGGTGGTCCGGTGTACCAATCGAACACCGCAAGCAGCTTCTAGCCTTGCAAGCGATCGTGTGACGTGACTCACGGGGACATCCTTTTCCCGTGCCGCTGCAGACAAGGTTCCAAGCTCTGCCACGCGGGTGAATAGTAGAAGGTCTTCTAGATGAAAGTTCATGTTTAGATTTTACTTGTTTTGCAAAAAACGTTAAACCCATTTGCATTTCTCCCTGTTTCCGCCTATTGCTTAATTCAATAAAGTTACATCCAGGACTTAAACAAGGAGCGGATCATGCAAATTTCAGATACGAGAGAAACAGCGGCTGTCAGCAATGTCCGGGCTACGAATTCCCTGGATCAAAGAAATAACGAACCACAAGACGAGGGCTGGTTAGCCTATGTTTATCGGTATTCATCAACAGTGCATCAGGCCCAAAGAGCATCTCAACGCATGCTCGATCGACTCAAGCGGCATCAGGCCTCAAACGTGAAGTCGCAGTCTTAATCAATCAAATACAGGAGATTCCTATGCCAATACTCAACGTCAAAGTCAGTGGGACTGCATCTGCAGAACGCAGCCAAAAAATTGCCAATATGCTTTCAAAGCACACGCAAGAAATTTTGAATAAAAACCCGGAGTTGATTTCAATTGCCATTAGCTACATCGATCCATTGCACTGGATCGTTGGCGGAAAGACGCTTGCGGCACAAAAGAAATCGAGTGTCTATGTAGACATAAAAGTTACCGATGAAACCAATACCAAGTCTGAAAAATCTGAGTACATCAAGGCGGTGTTCACTGGCTTTGAGGACTTGCTTGGAGATTTGCATCATGAAAGCTACATCTATGTAGAGGATGTGCGAGCCTCTGCGTACGGGTATGGCGGACGGACGCAGGAGTATCGTTATCAGCATTCCTAAGCGCGCTCTAATTTGAAATTGGCTTCAACAGAATTTCAATTCGGGGCGCGCAAAAATCTCTCAAGCTGTTATCGAATGATCGCTGATAGTTGACTCTGTTCTTCCCAATCGGATGGGAAAGTATTTCGAGTCAGCCACTTCATCGTTAGCCACTCGGGTTGCGTTCCGTTAAGAATGCTGTCGATGAGGGTGGGCGACAACAAGGTCATCCTCAGTCGCTCATTCACCGTACTGGCCTCTAGGCCTTCTTTGATTGCGATTTCAGACCCGCTCGCAACGATCCCCTCATCAATCAGACGCGCCCAATAAAAGGCTCGGGCAAGCGCATGCAAGAGTGCGCGATTGGTTGCAGGCTTTTTCAAACGATCTTCAATGACTTCGTCGCTCACTGGTATGGTGACCTTGCGTCCACCACGTTGTCTGAATTTGAGCGGCTTGAACGATGGCACGTCTATGACAGGAGATGCCAAATTCGAACCTTGCTGTGATCGATCATTCATGCAGTCTCCTCTGTCTGTGATTTGCTTGAATTCATGGCCTTCACAAAATCACCAAGCGCCTCATACCGCATAAGTACCTCGACCCCGCTTGGACTGACCACCACACGTTCGATGAGGCTGTGAACAATTTCAACCTTCATTGGCATAAAAAACTGGTCCCAAATCTCTGTCGTTTTGCGTAGCAACAAGACAACAGCCTGTGGCTCGTCAATCGATGGATTGATTTGCTGGATTTGTTCCCAGCAGGCATGCACCATCTGCTCACTTCGCAGGTATTCCATCAATTTTTCTGTGACACCTGATTCCAAGGTTTGTGCAGGATAGTTCCATGATTGGGCAGCCTCGGCCCCCTGATGCATCTTCTTGTTGATCACGTAGTAACGGTAAACCTTGCCACTGGGTTTGCGGGTGGCCATCGGGATGAGTAAGTCACCTTCCGTCGTGTAGGCCATGCCTCGCAGCAAGAAGTCATTGCGGTTTTTGCGATCCCATGTTTTTCGGCAGCGCAAGCGACTGTCATCGGTGAGGATGGCTTGCACTCGATCCCATGTGACCTTGTCAACCAAGCCCTCATGTTGGGCAGGGAAAGTTTCACCCTTGTGAGAGATCTCTCCGATGTAGGTGCGGTTGTGCAGGATCTTGTAAATGCTCTGCTTGCAGAACGCTTTGTTGCGCTTGCTTTGAATCCCACGATTGTTGAGATCCTTGACGATCTTAGTGGTTGATTTCTCTTCAATGAATTGCTCAAAGATCTGCTGCACCAGCTCAGCCTCTTGGGGCTCAATCTGCAGTGTTCGGTTGTCAACTCGGTAGCCCAGT
>CALKUJ010000381.1 GCA_937996825.1 uncultured Polynucleobacter sp.
CAATACTCGTCCCAAACAAACTGATAGATAGAGCTTGAGATATTGTCAAAACGATAATCTTGGAAACCTTTATCGATATCAGCTTCAGTTCTTTGCAATAAAGAAACAATCCATTTGTCTGCTGGTGAAAAATCCATGTAACCATCTGGACCACATTCTCCAACGCACTGAGCAATACCATTGTCTTCTGGTGTGCCAGGACAGTTCATCAAAACAAAGCGAGTGGCATTCCATAACTTGTTACAGAAATTTCTGTAACCTTCGCAGCGCTTCTGGTCAAAGTTGATATTTCTGCCAAGCGTTGCCATCGATGCAAAGGTAAATCTCAAAGCATCTGTACCAAAGGCGGGGATGCCTTCCGGAAATTCTTTTTTGGTTTTCTTGGTGATGCTCTCTGCTTGCTTTGGATTCATCAAGCCGGTCGTGCGTTTAGCGAGCAAGGTATCCAAATCAATACCATCAATCAAATCGATAGGATCCAAAGTATTGCCCTTGGACTTACTCATCTTTTGACCTTCGGCATCGCGCACCAAGCCATGAACATACACAGTTTCAAATGGGATCTTGCCAGTGAAGTGGCAAGTCATCATGACCATGCGAGCCACCCAGAAGAAAATGATGTCAAAGCCTGTCACCAATGCTGATGATGGTAGGAAGTGAGCTAATTCTGGTGTTTTATTTGGCCAACCCAATGATGAGAAGGGCACTAATGCTGAACTGAACCAGGTATCTAAAACATCTTCATCGCGGCGCAAAGAGCCTGTATAGCCATTGGCTTTGGCTTTTGCGATAGCTTCTGCTTCGGTGCGCGCCACAATAATCTTGCCGTCCTCTTGATACCAAGCGGGGATTTGATGACCCCACCAGAGCTGACGAGAAATACACCAATCCTGAATACCTTCTAACCATTGGTTGTAGGTGGTGGTCCAGTTCTCTGGAACAAATTTCACATCTCCACACTTCACTGCATCAAGCGCTGCCTCTGCAATTGATTTGCCTGGGCGATACATGTTGTGTTCAGTTGGTTTGGACATCGCCACAAACCACTGATCCGTGAGCATTGGCTCAATAACAGACTTGGTGCGATCGCCACGAGGGACCATCAAGGTGTGTGGCTGAACTTTTTCTAATAAACCTAAGCCTTCAAGATCAGCAACGATCAACTTACGCGCTTCAAAGCGATCAAGACCTTGATATTTCTTCGGTGCTTGATCATTGATCTTGGCATCCAAGGTCAAAATATTGATCATCTCTAATTGATGACGCAATCCAACAGCGTAGTCATTGAAGTCATGAGCTGGCGTTACTTTGACAACCCCAGTACCAAATTCTTTATCGACATAATCGTCCGCGATGATCGGGATTTGTCTGTCTGAAAGAGGAAGATTGACTGTTTGACCAATCAAATGTTTGTAACGCTCATCTTCTGGGTGAACCATCACAGCCACGTCACCCAACATGGTTTCAGGACGGGTGGTAGCGACTGTGAGGTGTCCTTGACCATTGGATAGTGGATAGCGAATGTGCCACATCGAACCTTGCTCTTCTTCGCTTTCAACTTCTAAGTCAGAAACGGCTGTACCCAAAATAGGGTCCCAGTTAACCAAACGTTTGCCGCGATAGATCAAACCTTGTTCGTACAAGCTGACAAACACTTCAACCACCGCTTGAGACATCTTGTCATCCATCGTGAAGTATTCACGGCTCCAATCAATGGATGCTCCAAGGCGTCGGATTTGATTGGTGATGGTCGAACCGGATTGTTCTTTCCAGGCCCAAACTTTTTCTAAGAATTTCTCACGACCCAAATCGTGTCTTGAAACTTTTTGAGCATCTAATTGTCTTTCCACCACAATTTGTGTCGCAATGCCTGCGTGGTCAGTGCCTGGAACCCAAAGAGTGTTTTTCCCTTGCATGCGGGCATGTCTTGCCAAGCCATCCATGATGGTTTGATTGAAGGCATGACCCATGTGAAGTGTGCCAGTGACGTTCGGTGGCGGTAATTGGATACAAAAACTATCCTTTTTATCGTCCAGAGTGGCGGTGGCAATACCCCTTTTTTCCCACTCAGGACCCCATTGGGCCTCGATTTGGGAGGGTTCGAAAGATTTAGCGAGGTCAGAAAGATTTTTAGACATAAGCCCGAATTATAATTTTTTGTTGAACGTAAAGGCGCATGTGACGAATATTCTTAATAATTTAAATCCAGAACAGCTTGAGGCTGTGACTTTGCCCCCTGTTAATGAGGCTGGTAATAGTCAATCAGCCATGATTTTAGCTGGTGCTGGTAGCGGTAAAACCAAGGTATTGACCACCAGAATCGCTTGGTTGATTCAGACGGGTCAAGCCTCCCCGGTAGGCGTCTTGGCTGTGACCTTCACGAATAAAGCCGCTAAAGAGATGTTGACGCGCCTTTCTGCCATGATGCCCATCAATACCAGAGGTATGTGGGTCGGCACCTTCCACGGCCTTTGCAATCGTTTATTGAGAGCCCATCACAAAGATGCGGGTCTGCCATCCACTTTTCAGATTTTGGACACTCAAGATCAACTGTCTGCGATCAAGCGACTGTTGAAGTCACTCAAAATTGATGATGAAAAGTATCCGCCCAAGCAACTGCAATACTTTATTGCACATGCCAAAGAAAAGGGTATGCGCGCCAAAGACATGGATCGTGGAGATTCTTTTCAAAACACCATGGTTGAGCTCTATCAGGCTTATGAAGAGCAATGTCAGCGTGAAGGTGTGGTTGATTTCGCTGAATTACTCCTGCGCAGTTATGAGCTTCTAAAATATCACCAGCCAATTCGTGAGCATTATCAAGAGCGATTCCGTCATATTTTGGTTGATGAGTTTCAAGACACCAATGCTTTGCAATACGCATGGTTAAAGCTACTCTCTGGTCACGGCACACCAAACCCAAGCTCTGTATTTGCAGTGGGTGATGATGATCAAAGTATTTATGCCTTCAGGGGTGCTGATGTTGAGAACATGAAATTGTTCGAGCGCCACTTCAAACCATACCTGGTCAAGCTTGAGCAAAACTATCGCTCATACGGTCATATCTTGGATGCTGCCAATCATTTGATTGCTAACAACACCGAACGTTTGGGTAAAAATCTCAGAACTGATGCAGGTCATGGTGAACCTGTCAGAGTCTATGAGGCAGCAACTGATGGAACTGAGGCCGCATGGATGGTCGATGAAATCAGAAGCTTGATCAATACTGGCAGCATGCGCACTGAGATTGCCATTTTGTATCGCAGCAATGCACAGTCACGCATCATCGAGCACGGATTATTTTCTGCAGGCATTCCTTATCGTGTTTATGGTGGTTTGCGATTCTTCGAGCGAGCTGAGATCAAGCATGCGCTGGCTTATCTGCGTTTATTAGAGAATCCCAATGACGATACCTCCTTTGCACGGGTGGTGAACTTCCCAACCCGAGGCATTGGAGCCAAGAGCATTGAAACTTTGCAAGACAGTGCCAAATTAAACAATTGTTCTTTTTATGCTGCAGCTCCTTACTTAGAAGGTAAAGCTGGCTCATCGATTTCAGCTTTTGTGCGCCTGATTGATCACATGCGTGATGCCACGCGTCACAACACCTTGCCTGAAACAGTTGATTATGTGATTCAGCACAGTGGTTTGATTCAGCATTATTTGACAGAGCGTGAAGGCCAAGACCGAGTTGAGAACTTACAAGAATTGGTGAATGCCGCAACAGCATTTATTGCTGAAGAAGGTTTTGCTCAAGACACGGTGGCAGGCACTGATCAAAATGAAGTGATCACTGAGATGTCACCATTGGCTGGTTTCTTGGCGCATGCCTCTCTGGAGGCGGGAGATAACCAAGCGCAGGCCGGTCAGGACGCTGTGCAATTGATGACTGTGCATGCCGCTAAAGGTCTTGAGTTCACCAACGTTTTCATCACTGGTTTAGAGGAGGGTTTATTCCCTCATGAAAACAGCATCAATGAAGCTGATGGTTTAGAAGAAGAGCGACGTTTGATGTACGTGGCCATCACAAGGGCCAAAGAAAGATTGTATTTATCTCACACCCAATCAAGATTGCTGCATGGTCAAGTGAGATACAACTTGCCATCAAGATTTTTAGATGAGTTACCAGCAGAGTCTTTGAAGCATTTGACGCCTAAGAACAAAGATGCGCGTTGGGGCAGTAGTACGACCACCACCAGAATGCCTTCATGGTCTGAAGGCAGTGATTGGGGCGGCCCAGCAGCAACGATCCCAAATTTTTCTAGAAACAGCGCAATCACTGTGCCCGTCAGTAGCTTGCCTCAGAAAGACAATGGGCATGGCTTTAGAGTTGGGCAGAGTGTGTTTCACACAAAATTTGGTGAGGGCAGAATTTTGGCGATTGAAGGTCAAGCTGATCAGGCCAAGGCCCATGTGAACTTCAATCGTCATGGGCCCAAATGGTTACAACTGGCGATTGCTAAATTAACCGCCATTGATTGATCAATCTTTGTTGAAGCAAGCCTTCCAGGTGGCAAAGAATGAGCAGTACATGACTGTCAGTGCTGCCATTGAATAAGGTGGGATGATGAATGGAATCGCGGTTCTAAGGCCAATGCCATCAAGAAACGCTTCCAAGAAAAATGGCACGGCAACAATCAAAACTGCCCAAATCATCAAGTAAAAAATAAAGGCAGCCTTATTGGTCCAGCAAGCAACCCAGCTTGAGAAAAGCGCTTGAGCCACGGACATTCTTTCCCAAGCCACCAAGATTGGTGCAAACCACATCACCATGGCAACTGGTAAATACAGAAGAAGACCGATGGTCAAACCAGTATATAAACCTTGAACATCTCTGATGGTTGGTTCTTTTTGTTGTGTTAACAAAGTAACCAATTGTTTGAAATCAATGAAAGCACTCGCAATCAAACTCAAAATCAGAATAGCAAAGGCATAGACAGTGCCCAGTACCAATAAATTCTTTTTGGTCATTGCATCTGTCCCTCTGAATCCTGCGAGGTAGACCGTGGGCATCACTCTTTCACCGCGAATAACCATCTGACAGGCCGTCATGAAGCCGACGGTGAGAGCAGGTGTTAAAAGCAAAACAGCAAAAACACCGAACACAGGAATTAGGATCGCAAACTGTGCAATGAAGACATACAGAAACACCAGCATGAGAAATGCCAATGGGTTTTTCTTAAAAAGCCAGAAGCCTTGTCTTACCCATACGTAACCGTCGCCGGAAGGTGCTTTTTTTAGTTGCATATTAAACAGATCTTTTTGGAAGATGAGAGCTTACCTCACGGCGTGAGATCAGAATTCTCTCAAAATGAGTAGGGTCATGCGGCGTCAACATTTTTGCCTCGCGAGGGAGGTGGTAGTCCCAAAGACGAGATACCCAAAAGCGCAGGGCTGCTGCACGCAACATCATGTTCCATGAATTTATTTCAGCAGTTTCAAAAGATCTGACGGCTTGATACTTTTCAATCATGCCCAGATATCTTGCTTGATCAATTTCGCCAGTCGCTAAATCAATGCACCAGTCATTGATGGTGACGGCCAAATCGAAAAGCCATTTATCGTTGCCAGCAAAATAAAAATCAAAAAATCCGCCTAATTCATCTTTTCCAGAAGAATTGTCAAACAAGACATTGTCTCGGAACAAGTCGCAATGACTTGGGCCTGAAGGTAAGGATTTGTATTCTTGGCTGTTAAAGAAATCTATTTGTGCTGCTAGCTCTGATTGAATTAATTGCTCTTGAGCTGAACTTAAGTGAGGTATGACCAAGGGGATGGTGCTTTTCCACCAATCAATGCTGCGCAGATTTGCTTGTGAACTCTGAAAGTCAGTGCCTGCCAAATGCATTTTGGATAGAGCATCGCCAACTAATTCGCAATGACGCACTGAAGGATTTAAAAATGACTTTCCTGATAGCTTTGTAACGATGGTGGCAGGCTTGCCATTCAAATCGCCAACGATTTGATGAGCATTATTTCTGATAGGGGCTGGAACTTTGATGCCTTTTTTTGAAAGATGCTCCATCAATTCCAAATAGTAGGGCAATTGTTCTTTTGATAAGCGCTCGAACAAAGTCAAAACAAATTCTTGTTGAGTGCTGCCTGTTTGCGTGGTCAAGAAAAAATTAGAGTTTTCAATACCACTGCTGATGCCTTTGATTTCTGAAGCGATGCCTACTTGGTAGTTCTTTTGCAACCAAGCATTGACTTCATCGAGAGTGACTGATGTGAAGACCGCCATGACTATTAGAAGGGCATTCGAATCGTTGGCACACGATTGACGTTTTGATCTCTGATTTTGGGGGACGCTGCATCGTCAGGAGTACTTAATTCGTAGCGAGTTCCCATGGAGCTCTCAACAACGACTTCTGTTGCCTTGCCACCTTCTTTGTATTCCTTGATAGTTGTTCCATCAGCTTCTTGATGTTGAAAAGTAGGCTTTTTTTCAGCTGTTTTGCCAGTTTCAGCATTATTTTTGATTTTTGGGGCAAAGGGTTGTTGATTGATTCTTTGCAACTCCTCCGCACTCAAAGCTTGCGAGCTCTGCGCCATAAGTCCTTGAGATACAAGGATTAATACTGTCATAAGACCACCTAAAACAAGCTTAAAAGACATGTTTTTTGCGGGGTTCATTTGAGAAAAAGTCGAAGTCATCATGCATCAATTGTACGATTGTGGGATGTCTACACATCGCCTTTTGCTAGTTGACGGTTCTAGCTACCTTTACCGTGCCTTTCATGCCATGCCAGATTTGCGCAATGCGCAAGGTTTTCCAACCGGCGCTATTCAAGGCATGGTCAATATGATGAGGCGAGCAAGAACAGAATTAGACGCTGATCACATCGCTTGCGTATTTGATGCCAAAGGAAAAACATTCCGAGACGAGATGTACCCAGAGTACAAGGCCAATCGTTCATCCATGCCAGAAGATTTGGCCATGCAGATTGAAGCTATCCATCAAGTGGTGCGCGCCATGGGTTGGCCAGTATTGGTTGTGCCGGGCATTGAAGCTGATGACGTGATTGGAACTTTGGCCAAGCAGGCCAAGGCTGCCAATTGGAATGTTCTTATTTCAACGGGTGATAAAGATTTGGCTCAATTGGTTGAGCCTGGCATTAGCTTGATCAACACCATGACAGAAGAGCGTTTGGATAGTGATGGCGTATTGAATAAATTTGGTGTTCCACCAGAAAGAATTGTCGACTACCTCTCCATCATGGGCGATAGCGTTGATAACGTTCCAGGTGTTCCTAAGGCGGGGCCTAAAACTGCCGTCAAGTGGTTGAATGAGTTTGGCACCTTGGATGAGTTGATGAAGCGCTCTGCTGAGGTCAAAGGCGTTGTTGGTGAAAATTTACGAGCCAGTCTTGATTGGTTGCCCAAAGCCAGAGAGTTACTCACAGTCAAAATTGACTGTGATCTTAATGAGCATCTGATTGGTTTGCATGAACTTCATGCAAAACCAGAAGACAAAGAAACGCTTAGAGAATTGTTCACTCAGTTTGGATTTAAATCTTTATTGAGAGAGTTAGATCGCAGTTCATCTGCTCCGGCGGGACAAAATGAAACTGGAGCAGGGGCAGCTTCGGGGTCAGCAAAAGCAACTGATGTGAAAGAGTTATCAGGCGCTGACTTATTGGGCTTTGTTGCAGAGCGACCTGCTGAAAAAATTGAGCGCCATTATTCATGTGTGACCACTGATGCCGAATTAGATCTTTGGTTAAAGAAAATCAATTCAGCCGCATTGACTTGTGTTGATACTGAGACAACTGGTTTGGATGCCTTGAGGGTCGATCTCGTGGGTATTTCATTGGCTGTTTCACCGGGTGAGGCTTGCTACATTCCTTTGGCTCACAGCACCAATGAAGATCAGTTAGATAAGCAATCAGTCCTTGAAAAACTCAAACCATGGTTAGAGAGTGATGAGCATGCCAAGCTTGGTCAAAACTTGAAATATGACATTCATATCTTTGATGGTTGTGGCATCAAGCTAAGAGGGATTCAGCATGACACCCTATTGCAGTCTTATGTTCTAGAGTCTCACAGAAGTCATGACATGGACAGTTTGGCCATGCGTCATTTGGGTGAAAAAACCATTGCTTATGAAGATGTTTGCGGTAAAGGCGTGCACCAAATCACATTTGATCAAGTCAACCTTGAGACTGCCACACAATATGCGGCGGAAGATGCCGACATCACCCTAAGACTTCATCAAGCGATGTATCCAGCCATCGAAGCAGATGAAAAGTTGTTACACATTTATCGTGACATTGAAATGCCTGCGATGCTGGCGCTTGCTGTGATGGAGCGCAATGGCATTTTGATTGACAGCGCTAAATTAGCTGCTCAAGGTCAAGTTGTTGGACAACGTTTACTTGAATTAGAAAAACAAATTCATGAGCTGGCTGGCCAGCCTTTCAATATTCAGTCACCAAAACAAATCGCAGAAATCTTGTTTGGCAAACTTGAGTTGCCGGTTGTTAAAAAAACTCCTTCTGGCGCACCATCCACGGATGAAGAAGTGTTGCAAAAGTTGGCAGAGAACTATCCATTGCCAGCCAGAATCTTGGACTACAGAAGTTTGGCCAAGCTGCAATCAACTTATATTGAAAAACTACCAAGAATGGTCAACCCTAAAACTGGCAGAGTTCACACAAACTACTCTCAGGCGGTTGCTGTGACTGGACGTTTGGCTTCGAGCGAGCCAAATTTGCAAAATATTCCAGTCAGAACGGAAGAGGGCAGAAAGATTCGGGAAGCCTTTATTGCTAAACCTGGTTCAGTCATGGTGTCGGCTGACTACTCTCAAATTGAGTTACGCATCATGGCTCACATTGCTGAAGATGAAAGCTTATTAAAAGCTTTTGCAGCAGGTGAAGATATTCATAAAGCCACGGCTGCTGAAATGTTCCATGTGGCTCTTGATCAAGTTAGCTCTGAGCAAAGACGTTATGCCAAGGTCATCAATTTTGGTTTGATCTATGGCATGAGTGCTTTTGGATTGGCTGGTAATTTGGGTATCGAGCGCTCAGCTGCACAGCAGTACATTGATACCTATTTTGCTAGGTACCCGGGTGTGGCTGATTACATGGCAAGCACCAGAATTCGTGCCAAAGAAAATGGCTATGTTGAAACCGTCTTTGGTCGTCGTTTGTGGTTGCCTGAAATCAGAAGCGCCAATGGCATGCGTCGCCAAGGTGCTGAAAGAGCAGCCATTAATGCACCCATGCAAGGAACCGCTGCGGATTTGATTAAATTGGCAATGATTGCGGTCCAGCATTGGATAGAGGAAAATCACTTGCAAACATGTATGCTTTTGCAAGTCCATGATGAATTAGTGCTTGAGGTACCTGAGTCTGAACTCGAATTAGTGAAGGAACATTTACCAAAGCTAATGACAGGCGTTGCATCATTGAAGGTGCCGTTGTTGGTTGAAGTTGGAGTTGGTGCAAATTGGGAAGAAGCCCATTGATGAATGAATGACTTAAGAAAACAATGACAAAAGGAGAATGCTGTGGATAAGAATCTAATCAAAGAAGCAGAGTCACTATTGAATAGCACTGGTACTGATCGCCGTGGTTTTTTGAAGGCTGGCGCTGTTGCAAGTGTTGGTTTGGGTTATGTGGCTGCTGCTGAACCAGTTTTAGCGCAGGCTATTCAGACAAACTTTGATGGCATTGATGCGCAAGAAATAACTTTCAGCTCCAAAGGGGTGGATGTTCCTGCCTATGTTGCAAGACCAAAGAAGGCGCCAAAAAATGGTTTGCCTGTGGTCTTTGTGGTCAGTGAAATTTTTGGTGTTCATGAGTACATCGCTGATGTGGCGAGAAGATTTGCCAAGATGGGATATTTAGCGATTGCACCAGAATTCTTTGTCAGAGCGGGCGACCCTAACACTTTGGGCACCATGGCAGAAATCTTGAAAGAGATCGTTGGTAAAACACCAGATGATCAAGTGATGGCTGACATACAAGCTGGTATCAATTGGGCTGGTAAAAATGGCGGTGATTTGAAACGCGTTGGTATCACTGGTT
>CALKUJ010000382.1 GCA_937996825.1 uncultured Polynucleobacter sp.
CCGGCCAAAAGCCGGGCTTTTTCATTTCTTAAATCTAAATCTAAATCTAAATCTTCAACACCTTTTTAAGCTATTTATTCAGAGCTATTGATGTTGGTAGCTTTAGTTTGATTGCTTGGGGTAGTCAATTTGAGATTCCCAAGATGCTTCGATGAATGCCGGTAGCTTCATGCATGCATCAAATACCTTCTGAATCTCTGGATATGGGCTTAGATCGCAGTCACTGGCTTTGGCGTTCATGATCTGAGGTATCAGACACACATCAGCCATCCCAGGAGTGTCGCCAAGGCAAAACTTTCCCAAACGCGGTTTGCTTGATAAAGTTTTTTCTACGCCAGTAAGACCAAGTTCAAGCCAGTGCTTGGTCCATGAACTTTTCTGCTCGTCACTGAGTTGTAATTGCTTATGTAAATATTTCATCACCCGTAAATTATTCAAAGGATGGATATCGCAGGCGATATCCATGCTTAAGGCTCTGACCCAAGCGCGCTCTTGAACATCATGAGGTAGCAAAGCAGGTGTGGGATAGGTTTCCTCTAAGTATTCAATGATTGCCAGTGATTGACGCAGAACATCAGAGCCATGCTCTAAAACAGGCACCAAATCTTGGGGGTTTTTGGCGGTAAAGCTTGGCAGATGTTGCTCGCCACCTTGCTTGATGAGATTAACGGGAATGACCTCATGAGAAAGGTTTTTAAGATTGAGAGCAATTCTGACTCTAAAAGCCGCTGAGCTTCGCCAATAGCTAAATAGTTTGATATCCATGGGTCAACAATCATTTGAGATTTGCTCAGTTTATATCTAGAAAAGGTTTTCGTCTTTTTCTGAATTAAGCGAAAATATCCCTATGAATGCAAATTGTCCTTTATGTACCACCGATGGTGGTGAGTTGATTTGGAAAAATCACGAGCTAAGAGTTGTTTTGGCTAATGAGCCAGAGTTACCTGGTTTTTGTCGCGTGATTTGGAATGAGCATGTGGCTGAGATGAGTGACCTTGGTCTGGACCAGCGCAGTCGTTTATTGCACATCGTGTTTTTGATTGAGAAAATCATGCTCGAAGTCATGCATCCAGACAAAGTTAACTTGGCTGCTTTGGGCAATATGGTGCCTCATCTTCATTGGCACATCATCCCTAGATTCAAAGAAGATGTCTTTTTTCCTGGGTCTGTTTGGTCTGAGAAACAAAGGGGTAGCAATGCTGAACATCTACAGAAGCAGTCAGGCAAAGTACCTGTCCTGGTCAAGCGTTTAAAAGATGTCTTGGGTCACGTTTAAAAATTGTGAGTTATCGATTTAAATGAATCCACAAAAACGCTTGGCTTTTTTTGAGGCACTCAAAAGTAATAATCCTAAGCCGACCACTGAGCTTGAGTACACCACACCCTTCGAGTTGCTCGCAGCTGTCTTGCTGTCAGCGCAAGCAACAGACGTATCTGTTAACAAAGGTACAAGAGTTCTATTTCCGGTCGCTAACACCCCTGAAAAAATTTATGCGCTTGGGGTTGATGGCTTGATACCTTACATTCAACACATTGGCCTATTTAAAACCAAAGCCAAACATCTGATAGAAACCTGTCGATTATTGATTGAGCGTCATGGTGGAGAAGTGCCGGAGGATAGGGAAGCATTAGAGGCTCTTCCAGGAGTCGGTAGAAAGACAGCAAATGTGATCTTAAACACAGCATTTGGTCACCCAACCATGGCAGTCGATACACACATCTTCAGGGTATCTAATCGAACAGGGCTGGCACCAGGCAAAGATGTTTTAGCTGTGGAGATGGCGCTGCTTAAGCGAGTACCAAAAGATTATTTGATTGATGCCCATCACTGGTTGATCTTGCATGGACGCTACACCTGTAAAGCCAGAAGTCCCGATTGTGGAAAATGCATCGTTGAGCCATTATGCTCATTCAAACAAAAGAATTTTTCAGTATGAGTTTATTTAACCCCAGCAAAGAAGAAGTCAGGCAATTTTTTTGCGAGGCCTGGGCCAAGCATCAGCGCTCGGGCATTCTCACACCCATGGAGTCGATAGCTGCCAGATGGATGGTGGAGCACCCTGAATATCACGAGATACTGGGTGATATTGAATCTGCAAAAGAGGCCGAGTACACCCCTGAAAAAGGACAAACCAATCCCTTCTTACATCTGTCCATGCACATGTCCATCACGGAGCAGGTGCAAATTGATCAACCACAGGGGATTCGTGAAGCCAGCCAGCAACTGATGATCAAGTTAGATTCTGAGCATGAAGCTCAACACAAGATCATGGAGTGTTTGGGGCAGGTTCTGTGGAATGCTCAAAGAGATGGCACTCCACCAGATATGACGGCTTACGTTGAAGCCATTAAAAAGCTACTTTAACAAAGTCTAACTAGCTGGACTGAAGCTTTTCTTGGGCTCTGGCCATCGCAGCGGCAATGATCGCTCGTTTGCGTTCAATCTCTGCTTTCTCATCGTCAGTTTTAGCGCTTTCAAGATCAAGGGCTTTCGCTTTGCTCTTTGCTTTGAGAGCTAAACGTTTCACGTTATCCAACTCTTCGCGCTCTAATCTTTTTTCACGTGACTCATAGCGCTTTCTCGCAAGATCGGCTAAGTCCTGACCCCAAGCGTCCCAAGCAGTTGCTTGACCAGTTACTGGAATCATTGTGATGCAATCAACTGGACATGGGGGGACACACAGATCACAGCCAGTGCACCAATCAGCGATTACCACATGCATTTGTTTGGATGCTCCTACGATAGCATCCACAGGGCATGCCTGAATGCATAAGGTGCAACCAATGCATGCCTTTGATTCAATAAAGGCAACTGGGCGAGGGCGCTCTTCGCCATTTTGAGGATTGAGTGCTAAAACTTCTTTTTTAAGTATTTTTGCTAAACGCTCAATGCCTTCTTTACCGCCAGGAGGGCACTGGTTATGCAGGGCCTCACCGATCGACATGGCTTTTGCATAAGCCCGACAATCAGGGTAACCACATTTGGTGCATTGAGTTTGAGGAAGTGCGGCTAATAGACGATCCGATAGGTCATCAAGACCGTCTATTGCTTTATGCATTCTTTGATGCTGTTTTTTTACCGGCTACTTTTTTTGCAGCTGGTTTTTTCACAGCTCTTTGAACCACCACTTTACTTCCCTTGATTGCGTGTTTGCGAATAAATTGTCCAACTTCTGGGTAAACCATTTCACGCCAACGACGACCAGAGAAAATGCCGTAGTGCCCAGCACCTTTGACTTCATAGTGCTGTTTTTTATTTTCAGGAATGTTCTTACATAAACTGTGAGCAGCCTTGGTTTGACCGCTACCAGAAATATCATCTAACTCACCTTCGATGGTTAGTAGAGCGGTGCCCTTGATATCTTGTGGTTTCACTAGTTTGCCACCAACGACCCACTTACCAGTTGGCAAGGCGTAGTCTTGGAAAACTGTTTTAATGGTTTCTAAATAGTAGGCTGCATCCATATCTAACACAGCGTTGTATTCGTCATAAAACTCAATATGAGCTTGAGCATCTTGCTTATCGCCCTTGACCAAGTCTTGGAAGTAATCCCAGTGAGATTGAACGTGACGATCAGGATTCATGGCAACAAAACCAGTGTGCTGAAGGAAGCCTGGGTAAACACGACGTCCCGCACCAGGGTGTGGGGGAGGCACAGTGAACACCACATTGTTTTCAAACCATTCATATGATTTGTTAGTGGCAGTTGAGTTCACCATCGTTGGGCTCTTGCGAGCATCAATTGGGCCGCCCATCATGGTCATGGTTCGTGGCGTCACTTCACCATTGGAAGCCATCAATGAAATAGCGCCTAAGACTGGTACCGTTGGCTGACAAACAGAGAGAACGTTCAAATCTTTTGCACCAATGGTACGAATGAAGTCTTGGACATAATGAACATAGTCATCCAAAGAGAAGGTGCCATCCTCTAAAGGAACCAAACGAGCATCGACCCAATCAGTGATGTAGACCTTATGGTCTTGAAGCAATGTTCTGACTGTGTCACGTAAAAGAGTGGAGTGGTGTCCTGATAGGGGAGCCACGATCAATACAACAGGATCTTGTTTGAGTTTCTTGATGACATTCACATCATCAGAAAAGCGTTTGAATCGAACCAATTTACAAAAAGGCTTTTCAACAACTGTGAATTCGTTGATGGCCACTTTTTTGCCATGAGCCATCACTGTTTTAATTTTGAACTCTGGTTTTTCGTATTCTTTGCCCAAGCGATATAAAAGTTCATATCCAGCTGCGATTCTGGTGGCTGAGGGAAGTAAAGATAGGGGGTTGCTGGGATTAACGAAGGTCTTTGCTGTCGCCTGAGCCCATGCTGTCAAAGGTTGAAGCAAGGCTTTTTGGAACTCTTGATATTGATACAGCATTAGTTAATCTCCCGAAATCTAAAAATGTCCAAAACGGAGTCATGGACCTATATGCCCTAAGGCATATTTTTACATTAGCTAGATTATCCCTAAAAATATCAATTTGTGCAATGCAACATTTTGGTGTTGTGAGCACCAAAATGTTGTCTAAGACATTGATTTTATTGACTTATAAAACTGAAGCAATGGCTTTTGCCACACCATCAATATTCTTGCTATTGAGGGCTGCAACGCAGATTCGACCAGTCGAAACAGCATAAATGCCATATTCTTCACGAAGACGATCCACCTGATCAGAACTTAGACCAGAGTAAGAGAACATGCCTCTTTGCGCATTCACAAAGCCAAAGTCTCGTTTTGCGCCAGCTTGAGCCAATTTGGTCACCAAAGAATTGCGCATTAACTTGATGCGATCACGCATTTCAGCCAATTCTTGTTCCCACATCGTGCGTAATTCTGGGGTATTTAAGACAGTGGCAACCACCGTGCCACCATGAATCGCTGGATTTGAGTAGTTCGTGCGAATCACACGCTTTAACTGTGACATCACGCGTGTTGATTCATCTTTGCTCTCGGTAACGATGGATAGGGCACCAACGCGCTCGCCATACAAAGAGAAAGACTTAGAGAATGAACTAGAAACAAAGAAACAGAGGCCAGAGTCTGCAAACAAACGAACGGCTGCACCGTCTTGATCAATATTGTCTGCAAAGCCTTGGTAAGCCATGTCCAAGAAAGGAATCAATTGCTTGGCTTTACAAATTTGCACAATTTGCTTCCACTGATCCAAAGACATATCAGCGCCGGTTGGGTTATGGCAGCAAGCATGCAATAAAACCACTGACTTCGCTGGGAGAGCCTCTAGAGACTTCACCATGCCGGTAAAGTTCACGCCACGTGTCTCAGGGTCGTAATAGGTGTAGTTCTGTACTGGAAAGCCAGCGTTTTCGAAAATACCGCGATGGTTTTCCCAGCTTGGATCGCTGATTGCTACAACGGCATTTGGTTCCAAACGTTTGATGAAGTCAGCACCGATCTTCAGGGCACCAGTACCGCCAACTGCTTGGGCAGTCACCACGCGGCCAGAGGCCAAAATCGCAGAGTCTTTGCCAAACAAAAGGTTCTGTACACCTTGGTTATAGGCTGCAATGCCTTCGATGGCGAGGTAGCCACGGGCGGCAGATTTTTCCATCATGATTTTTTCTGCAGCTTGTACCGCACGCAACAATGGAATCTTTCCATCATCTGTGAAATACACGCCAACCCCAAGGTTTACCTTGGTTGCGCGGCTATCAGAGTTGTAGGCTTCATTGAGGCCAAGAATGGGGTCACGGGGGGCAAGTTCGACGTTTGAAAAGAGGCTCATAGTATGAAATATGTCAGAAAGTTCAAGCAAGCCTAGAATGA
>CALKUJ010000383.1 GCA_937996825.1 uncultured Polynucleobacter sp.
CTGAGTCGTCATTTGTTTCAGAAAGAACAGAACAAAAAGGAAGCGAATCAAGATGCAGAACTTATCGCTGCGAAGGAAGCATTTCGAAAATCCCTTAAAGCCAGCAGCCTAAAGTGGTTGGAGGGTGAGTTACCCAGCGAAATGTGGCCTTTTGAACACGTCGCGGTTTGTCAATCGCGACGTGGTGTCGAATTGCTAGGCGTATGTTTTGAAGGTAACGGAGCCAATGCAGGTCAACAAAGCAGTTTTGAGGAAGCTGTAATGCGCAGCTGTCTTGATCAAGGGTGGGTAGTTAGTCATGGTGAATATGGCCGATATGTGGATTCAGATTACCTCGGCTATGCGGCTTTTGTAGGCTCAAAAGTGTTAATTCGAAAGCAACCTAAGAGCATTCCAAAAAACGTCGAAATGAACAGTTTCATCAAAAGAATCGTGGGGCTTTACCGGAGGATTTGATGATCAGTGAAATTTTTAAAGCTAAGGATGATGTTGGAAGTGAGCTAAATAATCTCCGCCAATCAAAAGTGTCTACAGAACGTGTAGGTGTTAACAGGCTTGCTGTTTTGGGGCGAATTGCAGATAACCGTCGTCTCAAATTTAGCGCACGTCAGCAAGTCACGAAAATCTTCGATCGGGACCTGCTTGGTGAGCTAATACAAGAGATAAGTTTGGAGAAGTCCATTACAGACGGGCGTCGCCGCGAATTGGCTGATTATGAACGTCTGTATGCAAGTCCAGCAGTCCGAATTGCGGCAACCATCACAGAGAACTATCAGGCTCAGCTCGATGAATTAGCTGAAAGTATGCCAAATATGTCGCACGCAATTAAAGGGGTAATTGCTCCTGAGCTGAGCGTAAATAACTTCAAAGTTGATCGTGGATTTTTGATTCAACCGCTTCTCCTACTTGGGCCTGCTGGATGTGGAAAAAGCTATTTAGCTTCTGCTTTGAGCACGATGATGAACACACCAACGTTGGAAATCAAAGCCGAAACGCAACAATCTTCCGCTTCCCTTTGCGGCAGTGCTAAGCATTGGTCAAACGCGCAAGCTGGATCATTATTCAACCTGATGTGCAAAAGCCATGTTTCAAATGGCATCGTATTCGTTGATGAGATCGATAAGTCGCGTGGAACAGGTGACTACCCATTCATCAATTCACTATACGCATTACTTGAACCGACAACTGCCACAAAGTTTCAAGACAACGCTTGTCCAGAAATTCAAATTGATCTGTCGCAATTGAGTTGGATTTTTACTGCAAACAGCACTGACGCAATACCACAGCCGTTGATGTCTCGTCTAAATGTGATCGAGGTTGCTGCACTGAAAAAATCAGAAGCAAGAAATGTGGCGTTTACGATTTTTAAGAAGCAGTGCGAAATCTACCTTGGTCCGGAAACAAAGATAGAAATTTGTTCGTCAGCACTTGATGTACTGCAGAACGAAAGTCCGCGAAAGCAAACTTTGATGCTGCGAACAGGACTTGGAAAACTACTTCTTGAAAAAAGTCAAAAGCTTAACTCTACACATTTGCCCTCAATGACTAAGGAAGCTCCATCGCGCATGGGGTTTATTTAACAAGGCTAGACGAATGAATACGTACTCATACAAAAAAGCACGCCCGCACAGAGAATCCTTTGTCAAGTTTGGTCAGCATTGATTCTCTTCCTGCTGGCCGGAGTGCACTCGTGCAGAAAAAACATTTTTATAGCAAGCGCGCGCCTGCTCGCCCAACAGTGAATTCGGAATTCCAGAACTTACGGATGCCTGTTTTCTTGAGTCCTGAAGATGTCGTTGTGTTGACTGGATTCATTCAGACTTCAAAACAGTGTGAAGCCCTGAAAGTGTTAGGCATCCCATTCGTACGGAATTCCAGCGGAAAACCAGTGGTGCTAGTCGCGTCGTTAGTGGAGCTTAGCAAGGGCGTTAAGTTGAGTGGGACATCCTCACCCCTGCAAAAGGGGGTGAGCCATGGTTTCTAAAAAAACTACGGGACTCAAGAGCTTTGGAAAACTTCCTTATCTCTACTTAAAAAGTGGGACCTACTACTTCGGCCCTCCTGTGAAAGGAGGTGCGCGAAAATGGATACGGCTCGGTCGCACCCCCGAAGAGGCAATTGTTGAATACAACAAATTAGTCGGTTCAAAGCTATCTGATGGAATTTCGCTTTCTGACATGCTCGATGATTTCATGCTTGATCATGCGAACCGAATGAAATTAGCGAGGCTGAATCCAAAACTGAAGGCAATTAAATCATCAACGTTCGCAGACTATGAAGTGTGTGTTGTCAGGCTTAAGAGCTACTTTGAGAACATTCCTGTGAGTGATGTTGATGAAGTAAGGGTCCAAGAATATATGGAGAACCGGATTCAAAAAACTGGTTTTGGCGCTACTCGCGGAAATCGCGAACTTTCACTTCTTTCAGCAGCATTTAAGTGGGCCAAGCT
>CALKUJ010000384.1 GCA_937996825.1 uncultured Polynucleobacter sp.
AGGGCATCCAAGTGATATTGCCTTGGGGCAATGATCAAGAAAAAGAGGTGAGCACTCAAATCGCTAGAAAAATTTCTGGGACTTATTCTTTGGTAGGCTCAAAAGCGATTGTGCCGAATGCCTTCTCAATTGCAGATGCTTTTGGTTTAGTGGCTGGTGCCAAGATGACGATTGGTGTAGATACAGGTTTGACTCATTTGTCTGCCATATTAGGTATGCCAACTATTGAGTTGTATTGTGATTCGCCTCGTTGGAAGACTGAAGGCTATTGGTCTTCAAATATTCATAACTTGGGTGATAAAGGCCAATCACCAAGTGTTGAAGAAGTTTTAACACTCATTCAGTCGCACTTCTCTTAAATTACCTTTCATTAATCCCAATCATTTGAGTAAGCCCATGGATTTAAATTTGCCTTCGGCAGAGCAGATTGCTTTGCGTATTAACAACCAAATCGCCACTGAAATGAAGATTCGTCCTCAACAGATTGCTGTGGCGATTGCCTTGATGGATGAGGGTTCGACCGTGCCCTTTATTGCCCGTTATCGTAAAGAGGTGACTGGTGGTCTAGATGACACTCAGTTGCGTGGCATCGAAGAACGTTTATTGTATTTGCGTGAATTAGAAGATCGCCGTGTTGCTATTTTGAAGTCCATTCATGAGCAGGGTAAGTTAACGGATGCTTTGTTGGAGTCAATTGGAGCTGCTGACACCAAACAGGCTTTAGAAGACCTTTATTTACCATTCAAGCCTCGTCGTAGAACCAAGGCGATGATCGCCAGAGAGGCCGGTTTGGAGCCCTTAGCGCGCGCTTTGATGGTTGACCCTAAGCTGGACCCTCAAGCTGAAGCAGTTAAATATATCAATATTGATTCTGCTGCTTATGCAGCACTCAGTCCTGAGGATTTGAAGAAGTCTCAAGCGGGTGATGAGAGTGTGAATGGCGGTGTGCCATTTGTGCCTGATGTCAAAACAGCTTTGGATGGTGCCAGAGATATTTTGGCGGAAGATTTTTCTGAGATGGCACCACTGTTGGCCAAGTTACGTGAGTTCTTATGGTCACAAGGATTGTTCACGGCCAAAGTGGTTGATGGTAAAGAAATGGCTGAAGAAGAAAAGTTCCGAGATTACTATGCTTACTCTGAACCAATTCGTTTGGTGCCTTCTCATCGTGCTTTGGCTTTGTTCAGAGGTCGTCAGTTAGGAGTGTTGCAACTGAAGTTATCTTTGGAAGAGTCGCAAGAGTCATTAGTGCCTCACCCATGTGAAGTGATGATTGCCAAGCATGTGGGTATTGAGTCACTGGGTCGTCCTGCAGATAAGTGGTTAGCAGAGGTATGCCGTTGGACATGGCGTGTAAAAACGTCACTGTCTTTAGAGATGGCACTTTTCACACAATTGCGCGAAGCTGCTGAGACTGAGGCAATCAAAGTTTTTGCACGCAACCTCCACGAACTCTTATTGGCCGCACCTGCTGGACCAAGAGTGGTGATGGGGGTGGACCCAGGGATCAGAACGGGTTGCAAAGTAGCGGTGGTTGATGCCACTGGTAAGTTACTAGAAACCACCACCATTTACCCGCATGAACCGCGCAAAGACTGGGATGGTTCATTAGCCACTTTGGGGGCTTTGTGTGTCAAGCATCAAGTATCGTTGGTAGCGATTGGTAATGGCACGGCCAGTCGTGAGACTGATCGATTGATCAAAGATTTGATGAAATTATTAAATGGTCAAAAGTCATCTTCAGGTGATTTTGGTTTACAAAAGATTGTCGTATCTGAAGCCGGTGCTTCGGTGTACTCTGCCTCAGAATTAGCCGCCCTTGAATTTCCAGAATTGGATGTTTCCTTGCGCGGTGCAGTATCGATTGCTCGCAGACTGCAAGATCCTTTGGCTGAGTTGGTGAAGATTGAACCTAAAGCGATTGGGGTGGGGCAGTACCAGCACGATGTGAACCAATTTCAACTTTCAAGAACCCTAGATGCAGTGGTAGAGGATTGTGTGAACGCGGTTGGTGTTGATTTGAATACTGCATCAGTCCCTTTGCTCTCTAAAGTATCTGGTCTTAATGCCGGTCTTGCCAAAAATATTGTTTCATTTAGGGACAGTAAGAGACTCTTTAACAATCGTGAGTCTTTGAAAGAGGTGCCACGTCTGGGTGATAAAGCATTTGAGCAAGCAGCGGGTTTCTTGCGCATCACAGGCGGTGATAATCCTTTGGATCAATCTTCGGTTCATCCTGAGTCTTATCCTTTAGTAGAAAAGATTTTAAAAAAGTTGGGGCAACCAATCACATCAGTTTTAGGTAATAAAGAACTGATCAGTCAGGTGGCCGCGAATGATGTGATGAGTCAATTGGTAGATGATAAGTTTGGCGTTGTCACCATCAAAGATATTTTGTCTGAATTAGAAAAGCCTGGACGCGATCCGCGCCCTGAGTTCAAGACGGCAACTTTTGAAGAAGGTGTGGAAGACATTGGCCAGCTATTGCCAGGCATGATCTTAGAGGGTGTTGTAACGAACGTAGCAGCCTTTGGTGCATTCATTGACATTGGTGTGCATCAAGATGGCTTGGTGCACGTTTCAGCCTTGGCTGATAAGTTTGTCAAAGATCCTCATGAGATTGTTAAAGCTGGGCAAGTGGTCAAAGTCAAAGTGCTTGAAGTGGATGTGAAGCGTCGACGCATTGGTTTAACGATGAAGTTAAATGATGCTGCACCATCGAATACTGGCACTCGTTCGGAGTCTGGTGAAAGATCTAATGGGGGTGGTGCAAGAGGATCACTTCAAGTTTCTAGTAAGCCGTTTAGTCAAAGACAGCAAGCTTCATCTGCGCCGGGTGGTAATACTGCTTTTGCTGAGGCTTTTGCTAAGTTGAAGGCAAAAAACTAATACTAATTTTTATAAGAGGGTTATCAGTTCATGTAAGATTTAGTCTTGATAACTTCTGATTATTTTTTTGCATGACATTCCCATTCGATACTCTCAAATTCAAAAAGAAACTAAGTGGTGTTGGTATTCCTGTTGGTCATGCTGAAGGAATGACTGAGGCAGTGAGAGACTCGTTTGAAAATCTTGCCACTAAAACTGATTTGCATCTGTTAGAAGCTAAGCTGCTATTTTCTCAGGGTGAATTGAAGAACGATTTGATCAAGTGGATGGTGGGTTTATCGTTCATTCAAGTTGGTCTTTGTTTGAGCGTTGTACTGGCATTTCATGCTGGTTAAGTGCTTGAAAGAATGATTGCATGAATTTAAAAAAGCCAAGCATGTTAATCACATACTTGGCCTTTAAGTGATTTGACTAGAAATCTTTATTTGTTCGCTTATTTCAATAAAGCATTCACAGCTTGTAGATCTTCATCACTGAGAACGGCGGCTTGAGCTTTGAGCTTGAGGCCGTTCAAGATAGTGTCATAGCGAGCTTTGGCTAAATCTCTGCGCGTGGTGAATAAAGTGTCTTGTGCGTTTAAGACATCGATGTTGATGCGTACACCAACTTCATAGCCAAGCTTGTTTGATTCTAAAGCGCTCAACGCTGAAACTTCAGCAGCTTCATACGCTTTGACTTGCGCTAAGCCACTGTTAAAGCCCAAATAGGCTTGACGTGTGGTTTGTGCTACAGAGCGACGGGTATTTTCTAAATCGGCCAATGCTTTATTTGCTAAAGCAGCTTTTTCTCTAACGACAGACTGGTTGTAACCGCCGGAAAAAATTGGCACTGTCAGTTGAATGATGGCTTGAGTTGAGTAGCTTCTGGAAGAAAAGAGTGTGCCATCCTGAGGAAGGGTACTTTCGCTGTCGGAATAACCACGTTGAACCACAAAATCAACAGATGGTGCGTGACCAGCGTAAGCACGTTTGGTGTCTTTGGTTGCGACATCATAAGAAAGTTTGCTTGCAATGATGTTGTAGCTCACGTCTTCAGCTTGTTTGACCCAGTCTTGCATGGTTTGCCCAGGCATAACAGCCAAAGCGTTTTCAACATTGACCTTGCTAGGCTTTTCACCTTTTTTAAGTTTTACCTTCCTGTCTTTGGCCACTGTTTCAATGCGGGCAGAGTCGCTCAGCGATTTAACTCGCGTGATTTGTTTGCCAGTGATTTGTTCTAAAGCCCCTCGTTTGATCACAAGGTCTGCTTGGGCGGCTAATTCTTGGGCAACCACTAAATCAAAACGAGACTGCGCCTCATGGGTGTCGGTGATTGTGGCAGTACCAACTTCAAAATTTCGTTTGGCTTGTTCTAATTGCTCACCAATGAGCACCTTTTTATTCTTTGCTAAATTCAAGGAGTCTTCAGCATTTAAAAGATTGAAATAAGCCTCGGTGACGCGTATCACCAGATCTTGTTCAGCGGCAGCGTACTGAGCCTCAGCAATATCAGCATTTAAGTCACCTTGACGAGCTTGTTCAAACTTATCCCAATTGAATAAAGGTTGGGTGAGTCTTACTGTCCAGCCACGGGACATTAAATCATTGCTTCGTCTGCCGGTCCGTTGATTATAAAAATCATTTTTAGTCTCATTGCCTGAACCCACTACTTGAGGTAGTAATACAGATAATCCTTGCCAACGTTTTTCTTTGCCCGCCATAAAACCATACTTAGCAGCATTGAAGACGGGATCATTGAGAGCGGCTTCCCTGTACAAACTCAACAGATCCAAAGCTTCTGCATTGGCAGTAGAGCTTGCCTTTGGTGAGGTTTGCGTATTTATGGTGTTTGGTTTTGCCGTTGCATCCGCCACGGTCATCATTTGAGGTGGACCAAGGGCTGTTTTTTGAGCATGACTACTTGGGCTCCAAGTTGAGCCAAGGGCCAAGATTACTGCCAGTGCAATAGGGGTGTGGGACATGCTTTTTAATCTCATCATGTCATTTTGCATCAAAAAAGTCTGATTTGCAGTTTCTGGGAGTCATTACCTTGATTTAATTTATTTAGCCCCAAAAACCATTGACTTAGCTCAGCTTTGCTCTGGGTCTGATAAAGATTGTCAGATGACCATATACTTAGCTCTAAGAGGCATAAAACCCTTATAAATAAATTGACCAGAGACAAGCAGCCATGACGATGCAAGCAAGCAGTTTTTTACAAAAAGCCCTGCGACCGGTGAAAGGATTTATTTCAAAGATTCAGTCTTTGTTTCAGACTCACATCTGGTTGCGTCGTGCAACCATTTCCTTGATTGCAATTGTTGCATTGGTGATTGTCTATAAAGTTTTAGCATCTATTTTTGGTTGGGGTGGGCCGCAATATAGAACTGTTGCATTAGAAGAAGGTCCTCTGGCAGTGACAATCAGTGCCAGTGGTACCTTGAATCCTGTCAAGTCAGTTCAAGTGGGTACACAAGTTTCTGGCATGGTTCAAGAGATTTATGTCGACTTCAATGATGTTGTTAAAAAATCTCAGGTGATTGCACGGATTGATCCACGTGAGTGGCAAGCGCGCTTCGAGCAAGCCGAGGCCAATTACATCTTAGCCAAGCGCAATCATGACAACAATAAGCGCTTGATTGAAAAGAATTTCATTTCACCAGCCGCTTTTGATCAAACCTTGAGTGCGTACAAGAGTGCTAAGGCCTCTTTGAGCATGGCTAAAAAAGCATTGGACGATACCGTGATTCGTTCTCCAGTGGATGGTGTGGTGGTCAAGCGCAGTGTTGAACGAGGTCAAACGGTCGCAGCCAGTCTTCAAGCGCCTGAGCTTTTCATCATCGCGCAAGATTTAGCAGATATGCAGGTTGAAACAGCGATTGATGAATCGGATGTGGGTCGCATCACCGAGGGCATGACAGCTACTTTTACGGTCGATGCATTTCCGGGCAAGGTTTTCCAAAGCAAGGTCAAGCAAGTTCGTAAAGCACCGATCAATGTGCAAAACGTCATCACTTACACCGTGTTGTTGAGTGCGCAAAATACAGATCTAAAACTTTTGCCAGGAATGACTGCCAACACATCCATCATCACTGAGCAAAAAGAAAAAGTATTGCGCATTTCAAACGCGGCTTTACGTTTCAAGATGCCAAATACGGAATCTGCGGCTGACAGTAAGTCGGGCTCTAGGCCTGCCAGTGCAGGTACCGCTGGTGCAGGATCGGCTGGCGCTGGTTCAGCCAAATCTGCGGGAGCCAAGCCAATGGGCGCTGGTCCAAGGGTCATGGTTCGCAAGGTATGGGTCTTGGATCAGTCAGGTTTGAAAGACAAACCTGTACAAAAAACAGTTCGCTTAGGTCTGAGTGACGGTAATGCCAGTGAAGTTTTACCTGCTGAAAATGGTGAAACCGAACTAAAGCCGGGTGACTTGGTCATCACTGGTATCACTGGTGCTTCAAAACCAAGTGCTGCAAGACCTGCTGGTCCTCGACTGTTCTAAAAATAATTTTTTTTAAATTATTCATTAACCGTCCGATGCCTTTGATCAAAACTCACCAGCTTGTGAAGTCCTATGGGATTGGCGAGCAAACGGTTCATGCGCTTGATGGTGTATCCGTCAGCATTGATCAAGGTGAGTTTGTCGCGATTGTGGGTGCTTCAGGTTCTGGCAAGTCAACCTTCATGAACATGATTGGTTGTCTCGATCAGCCAAGCAGTGGGTCATATGATTTGGGTGGTGAAGATGTTGCCAATATGTCCAGTGATGAACTGGCTGATTTGCGCAATCGTCGCATTGGTTTTATTTTTCAGCAATTTAATTTATTGGCCAGAACTTCAGCCCTTGAAAACGTTGCTTTGCCATTGTTGTATGCCAGGGTCGGGCCTCTTGTGGGGCTCAGTAAAGAACAGCGCTATCAGCATGCTAAGCAACGCTTAGAGCAAGTCGGTTTGGGTGAACGTTTGCTGAATACGCCATCACAATTATCTGGCGGCCAACAGCAGCGTGTGGCTATTGCCAGAGCTTTGGTGAATAATCCTGATTTGATTTTGGCCGATGAGCCCACTGGTGCTTTGGACTCTAAAACCAGTGCCGAAGTGATGGCACTCCTAACGCAACTCAATCAACAAGGAATGACTGTGGTGGTGGTCACGCATGAGCCAGATGTTGCCGCTTATGCATCGCGCACGATCACATTCAAAGATGGCAAAGTCATTGATGACAGTCCTAGCAAAAAAGTTAGTTCGCTTGGAGGTTTGTCTTGAACTTATCCATCGCTCTCCAAGCACTTAAAGTCAATAAATTACGTTCAGGTCTGACGATGCTGGGCATCATCATTGGCGTGGCCGCTGTGATTGTGATGATCGCTGTTGGTAGTGGTGCTCAAGCACGGGTTAAAGAACAAATTGCAGGCCTCGGTTCTAACCTCATGATCCTGTGGGCGGGATCTGTGACCACTGCTGGTGTGCGAGGCGGTTCGGGCACGGCTCAAACATTGGTTGAAGATGATGCTTGGGCTGTGATGAATGAAATTCCAGAAATTCAAGTGGCGGCACCAACTCAAAGAGGCAGTGGTCAAATCGTTTGGGGCAATGCCAATTGGTTGGCTTCGATCGTGGGCACCACACCAGAGTATTTTGAAGCTCGTGATTGGGGTTTGGTGAACGGCCGCTTATTTGAAGCTGGCGAGATGTCAGGTGCTGGCAAAGTGGCCATCATTGGTCAAACAGTCGCTAGAGAATTATTTGGTGACGGTGATCCAGTCGATCAAATCATTCGAGTGCGGGGCGTGCCATTCACGGTGATTGGTTTGCTCGAGCGGAAGGGTCAAAGCATGATGGGGCAGGATCAAGATGACATTGTCATCATCCCTTTGACCACTGCACGCAATAAAATTTTTGGCGCTTTACAAGGGCGTATTGGCAGAGTCAGCTCTATCTTCATCAAAGCCAAAGATGGTGTTGATATGAAAGAAGCTGAAGATAAGGTCAGAGTATTGCTTCGCCAGCGTCATAAACTATCGGGCAATACTCCTGATGACTTTTCTTTGCGTAATTTGACAGAAATACTTCAGGCCCAAGAAGCCGCCAGCAAAGTCATGGCTATTTTGTTGGCTGCAGTGGCATCCGTGAGCTTATTGGTGGGTGGTATTGGCATCATGAACATCATGCTGGTGTCCGTGACCGAAAGAACGCGAGAGATTGGTTTGCGTTTAGCTGTTGGTGCGAGGAGTAAAGATATTCTGTCGCAATTCTTGGTCGAA
>CALKUJ010000385.1 GCA_937996825.1 uncultured Polynucleobacter sp.
GTGGTCTGCGCCGCCACCACCAGCGCCACCACCTGGGTCACCGCCATGACGGGGCGTGTCTCGCTCCCAAGGAAACACCACCTTGACCCGCCCGTAGGCATCCGTCCACATCTCCTGGTCTTGAGGCCCCGTCACCACCGCACGCTGCCAACCATGCACCAAGGGTTTGCGACGGGTGAGCGGGGGGCGATACGCCAAGGCTGTGGGCTGCACGGTGAAATCCACCGTACACCGCCATTGCTGCGCAGGCACGCTCACGCCCTGCAAGGAGGCTGAGCCTTGGCTCTCTTGGGCAATCTCTTCGATCTCGAGCTCGGTGCCCAAGATCAGCCACTCGATGTTGGCCGCCTCTTGGGGGTGCTTGAGTAGCTTGAAACTGCAGCCCGTGACCATGCCGCGCAAGTTCCCGTGCCCATGCGCGCGGTGGCTGGGTGCTTGCAAAGCTTGGAGACGCACACGGGCAAACAAGGCCCCTTCGTCCAAAGGCTCATTGCCCGCGCCAGACAAGCCCCCGGCCCCAGCCTTGGGCTGGGCGGAGTCGGCGGGGTACGCGAACACCTCGCCCATGCGCTGAGAGGCGACAGAAGAAGACGAGCCAGATGAGGATGAGCCAGAAGCCTCAGGCAAGACCCGATCACTGTGCGCGTGCACCTGCAGGTCAGCGCGTTCGCGGGTGTAGTCGGTATCGGTGCTGGCCCAGGCGGTGGGGGTGAGCGAGTCTGCGACGCGCAAAGCGCTGACGTATTCCTCATCGGTCTTGTGGCCCGGCGGGTAAAAACTCACCGAGGCATAAGCGGCGCTGGGGTTGGCCGTAAAAGCACCCATGCCATCGGCAAGGACCAGGCGATGCGCTCCGTTGCTGTGCTCAAACCACCAAGCAATGCCCCATTGCTCGCACAGGCGGGCGATGAAGTCGTAGTCGGACTCGTTGTACTGGACTTGGTAGTCGCGGCTGGGGTAGTCGGTCTTGGAGAGGCGTTTGTCGACGGGGAAGGGGTAAAAGCCCAAGACAGCGTCGAGGATTTGGACGACGGATTGGTCTTGGAAGACGCGGCAGGTTTGGTTGAGGGTGGCGAGCCAGAGCCAGGGGCGCAGGGTGAGGCTGTAGACGTGATGGCGGCCCTCGGGGCGCAGGTAGCGAGCTTGGGTGATGAGGGCGTTGAGTTGGCGAGAGCCGGCGCCCACAGAGGCGGGGCCTTTGCCGTCGAGTTGGATGGAGACAGAGATCTCGCGGCCGTTCATGTCTTGGAGGGGGAAGTTACTGGCCATGGAGGGCGAGTAGAGGAGGTCTTCGGGGGATTTGAGGGTGAGGGTGTAGTCAAAGAGGGAGCAGAGGTGCTCGCTGCCGCAGAGGTGGGTGGGTGCGAGGACGGGTTGGCCCATGAAGTGGGGCAGCGCAGCAGAGCTGGCCGTCAGCGTGGCGCTGCGGCCGGGGAAAAGGTTGGGGGCGAATGACGAGGCATCCAGCAGCATGGGACTGATCCTTGAAGAATCAGTCAATGCTAGTTCTTTTTAATTAATTTCTTGAATCTTGAACCCGTAAAACTGTGGAAGCTCACACTTTCAATAAGGGGATCTTCAAGCCCCCACCACCGCCGCAGCCCCCCCATCCACCGGCAGGAGCACGCCGGTGATGTGTTTGCCCGCGTCAGACGCGAGCAACACCACGGCGCCTTTGAGTCCTTCGTCGTCGCCCACGTGGCGCAGGGGCAGCATTTCTTCAATCGGTTCGAGCGTGCCGGGTTTGGTCAAGTGCTGTGCCATCTTGCTCGGGAACACGCCGGGCAAGATCGCGTTGACGGTGATGCCGTGTGGGCCCCATTCGCAAGCCAGTGCTTTGGTCAGCGTGGCCACCGCGCCTTTGCTGGCGTGATAGGCCGCGGCCTGCATCGAACCGACGGTGCCACCCAAGGCTGCAATCGACGAGATGTTGACGATGCGTCCCGCGCCGCGCGGCATCATGCTGCGCTTGACCACTTCGCGTGAGAGCAAAAACACGCTGCGTGCGTTGAGGTCCATCACTTTGTCCCACGCGTCCATGGGGTGCTCGGTGGCCGCAGCGCCCCAGGTGGCGCCCGAGTTGTTCACCAGAATGTCGATGTGGCCCAAGGTCGCCAAGGCGTGATCGACCAGCGCGAGCACCTGGGCATCGTCGCGGCCATCGGTGGCGAGCACATCCACGGTGTGACCGGCGCTGCGCAATTCGCTGGCGGCGGCGTCTAGCTCGGCTTGTTTGCGTGAGGTGATCAGCAAGCGCGCACCGGCCTCGCCCAGGGCGTGTGCCATTTGCAAACCCAGGCCACGTGAGCCGCCGGTGATCAAGGCGTTGCGGCCCTGCAAGTTGTGCAATTGCTGGATGGTGCGGGGTGCGGTCATGTGAGTCTCCTGGTGTTTTGAGGTGTGAACAAGTCCACAAGGTACCACCAGATTCGCAGGTGCGAATCGTCCGATTCGACGATGGCAATCGGTGAGCGTCTGATTAGCCTATGCCCATAGAACACATCAGCGCAGCTAACCGCGCACATTGACGAACCAAAGGAAGCGCTCTCCCATGAAAACACGCATCACCGAACTCTTAGGCACCCGCTACCCCATCATTCAGGGCGGCATGATGTGGGTGGGCACAGCCGAGCTGGCCGCTGCGGTGTCCAACGCGGGAGGTTTGGGCATCTTGACCGCACTGACCCAAGGCTCGCCCGAAGGCTTGGCGCGCGAGATTGATCGCTGCCGCACCATGACCGATCAGCCTTTTGGGGTGAACCTCACCTTGCTGCCCACCGTCACACCACCGCCTTATGCCGAGTACGTCGACGTGGTGATCGATAAGGGCATCAAAGTGCTGGAGACCGCGGGCAACAGTCCCAAAGCCTTCATGGCCAAGCTCAAGCAGCACGGCGTGCGCGTGGTGCTAGACACCAACGGCCCTGCGCTGGCCGAAGCACTGAAGGTTGGCGTGTACGTGTTCAAACCCAGCTTGCGTGAGCTGAGCGATTTGACAGGCCAAGACTTGGCCACCGAAGAAGCCCAAGTGACTGCAGCGCAGCAGCTCATTCACAGCGGCCAAGCCGACATCGTGGCGGTGTCTTTGGGCGCAGACGGTGCCTTGGTGGTCAGTGCCACAGAGCAGTGGCGTGCCCGCAGCGTGCAGGTTGATGTGCAAACCACGATTGGTGCGGGCGACAGTTTTGTGGGCGGCATGGTGTGGTCACTGGGGCGGGGGGACAGCTTGGTCAAGGCGTTTCAGTACGGCATGGCGTCTGGGGCTGCGGCTTTGCTAAGGCCAGGCACCTCACTTTCCCAAACAGCAGATATTCACAGACTGCTGCCGCACCTAACAATTCATTAACGAGAATTAACAATTAATACTTTACGACTCATAAAATGCTTGTATGCATTTTTACTTCGACCTGAGAGGCTTGTTGAGCTTAGCCAAAGTCTTGCAACTTATCTGCGTTGCAGCTTCATGCGTCTTCGGTCTTGTGCATGCATCAAACGATTTGCCTGCGACCAAATGGTCATACAACTTAGGCGTTGATATTTGGCGGCTAGACCCTTCTGTCGAACGCGATCCAGCACCATGGAACGCCCAAAACACCAATTTGCTCTTAGCCAATGCCGTGACCAAATGGGACTATAAAAATACATCACCTTACATCACGTTGGCAGCAAACAAAAGCCTCTTGAACAGCACCTTTTTGAGCCTCAAAGCACAGGCCAATCAAACCAGCGGCCTGCGCGTGGATGAAGCAGCACTTCAACACCATATTTCTCCATCACTTGGTGTGCGAGCAGGTGTGGTGAATTACAAAACAAGCTGGTGTCGAAACTATGACTTCGACAACATGTGGATACGTGAAGTTGAAACCATTTGCAGCACGCCTCAGTTTCGCGATGTCACAGGCGGATA
>CALKUJ010000386.1 GCA_937996825.1 uncultured Polynucleobacter sp.
TCACCTTTGGCTCGGCCATTCAGGCGGGCATCATCTTTTTGAACATCCCGTTTGCGTTGGTGGGTGGTGTGGTCGCACTCGCGATCTCGGGCGAGTATTTGTCGGTGCCTGCGTCGGTGGGCTTCATCGCACTGTTGGGCATTGCGGTGCTCAATGGCGTGGTGATGGTCACGCACTTCAACGAACGCTTGCTCGACGGCGAAGCGATGGATGTGGTGGTGCGCTTGGGCACTGAACGCCGTTTGCGCCCTGTGCTGATGACAGCGGTTATCACTGCGCTGGGCATGATTCCGTTGTTGTTTGCGACGGGGCCTGGCTCAGAAATTCAACGCCCCTTGGCCATTGTGGTGACGGGTGGTTTGCTCAGCTCCACCTTGCTGACCTTGTTGCTGTTGCCCAAATTGTTTGAACGCTTTGGTGGGCTAGACAGCGTGCCGTGGCATGCGCTCACGCGCTTCTTGCCTTGGAGAAAATCATGAAACGTTTCGTGACATCTGATGTCGTTGCTTTGGCTGTGGCTTGCACTTGCGCCTTGATGATGGGGGTGGCTCAGGCACAGCAGCCTGCCGTTTCAGCAACCGTTGCATCGTCTGCTGCGACGTCATCAGCTTCCGGTGCGGCCTCAGCGTCGACGGTGACATCACCTCTCTTGCCATATCTCCCCGCCGAAGCGGCGGTGAAAGACGCCTTACTCAGCAGCCCTTTGATGCAAGCCGCGCGCTCTAAAAAAGAAGCAGGCACAGCACGCGCCAAAGGCATTGATTCAGGCACCGCCGAGTTCACCTTGCGCAGCACTTCGCAGCGTCGTCGCGAGGTGGCCACAGGCACACAGCTGCACGAGTCGATGGTGAGCATCGAGCGCCCTGTGCGCTTTTGGGGCAAGCGCGGCATGGACGCCGACCTCGCCACGCAAACCCAAGCCTTTGCCGACATCGAATACGCCGATGCCATGCACGAAGGCGCGCGCGAGCTGATGCGTTCGTGGTTTGCTTACCTGCGTGCGTTGGCCGATCAAAAAAATGCCGTCACCACGTTTGACTTGGCGGCCAAGATGCAACGCCTCACGCACATTCAGTTCAAGCACGGTGAAATCTCGCAGCTCGATGCCGAGTTGGCCAACGCCGAGTTTGAGCGCATCACCGCCGCCCGTTCGGTGGCCGATGCGCAGTTGGCCGCCAGCGCCTCTGCGTTCACCCGCCGCTATGCAGGCTTGGTGTTGCCAGCGCACATGCCTGCTGCGTTGCGCTTTGATACTGCGCCTGGCTTGTCTGCGTTGACCGAGCCCATGTCGGTGATGCGCCAAGAGTTCTTAGACAAAAACCACGAACTCAACATGATGCGTGTGGACGCACAACGCTTGCGTCTCGCCGCAGACCGCGCCTCGCGAGACCGCTTGCCCGACCCGACCTTGGGCGTGTTCAGTGGACGCGAGCGGGCAGGGGCCGAAACCATTTCGGGTGTAATGTTCTCTATGCCATTTCCTGGAGCATCGCGCTTTCATCACGCAACGGCCTTGGTAGCTGATGCGCAAGCCGCCAGCGACAAAGTGCAGCTTGCTGAGCAGCAGTTGGGTGCCATGTTTGACAGCATGTGGATTCAGTTTCAACACAAACGCAAAGCTGCCGATAGCTTGAAATCCGCTGCACAACGTCAATCTTTGGCTGCAGAAAAATCTGTCAAGGCTTACACCTTGGGTGAGGGGAGTCTGTCGGACGTACTGCTGATTGCTCGAATGGCTAGTGACAACCTTAACGCTGCAGAACGCATGCAGCTTGAGGTCGTGGAGTTGTTGGCATTAATTCGCCTAGATCTTCATCAGATTTGGGATTTTGATGAGTAACACAATCAAAACGAATTACAAACTTACAGTCGATTCAATGAATCAATGTTCGACTTGTATCCATTGGGTTAAGCAGCCTGAATTCATTTCTGCAACGAAAAGTAATGACGTTAAAAATTTTGAAACTGGAATCTGCGTTGGTGGAGGTTTTGATACGAATGAGGTTAAGGCTACCGAAACATGTTCATTGTGGGAATTAAAAAATCAAACCTAACCAAGCACCAGCTGCTGTCAGTGCTAGGCCTGTAGACACTTTAAAACCAAATTTTTTACCACCCGCTTGAAAAGCTATCAGGCATTTTGTACATGTGTTTACCGTAAAGGCAATCATGATGGGCAACAGTGCATCTTTGGGCTGCAAGCTACCTTGGTTGACGAATGCTGCTAGAGATGGGATGACAGCATGAGCATCGGCTAAGCCTGAGATGGCAGCGATCAATGGCAATGCTGAACTCCCAAATTTTTCAAATAGCACCCCTGACATGAAAGAAATGCTAGTCACAACGAAGGTCAAGATTAGTAGACTTTTCCAATCGACTATTTCAGAATCCACAATGGGTAGCTGTTGATTTTTTTCACTATTTCTTAACTTATGAAATGCAACAAAGCTAACCAACATGATGGTCGTCATTCCTGCGACTATTGGTTTGAGACTTAGCAATGTGAGTTGCGGGGCAAGTAGTTGGCAAAGCAAAATAATTTGCAGGAGAGTAGAAACATTAGACAAAATGGCGCCCAGAATGGATCCACTGTGTGCAGACTCATCTTGTTGGTTAGCTACTCCCATTGAATAGATCGTGGCGGTGCTTGATGCAAATCCTCCTATCAGTCCCGTCAAAATCAAACCATACCGTTTTCCCAATAGGTAAATTGAAAATTTACCCAGCGCGGAGATTAAAAGAATTGTGACTATGAATTCAGTGATGGCATGGGGATTCAAGGCTTTATTTGGCCCCCAGTATTCGTCTGGTAAGGTTTGCCAAGCAAGCACCGAAACAGATAGAAATACTAAGAAGTGAAATAATTTTTCACTAAAGATCTTTTGCATATTTACTTACGTGATCTGTAATTTGAAGCTTGATTGTGAAGTCTAAGCTGATGCTAAAACTATCTATCGCCAGTAGACAAATCTTGGAAAATTGGAAATTTCGTCTTGTGAGTCGAACTCAATGAAATGAGCAACCTACGAAGTGAAAACCGTTGAATTATCTATGCGATTGACCGCAGAAGAGATTGATTAATGGGTAAGCACAAGTAAAGCTTCTTCTCGTCTGATAGTTTTGTTTTTTACCAATAGCGCTAATGTTCGATATAGAGCTTCATGCGTAACGCCAAGTTCTCCTGCTAAAGATTTCAATCCCGAAGTCACCTGGTACTGACCATTCTTGCCCTCTGTGTCAATGAGGTGAAGAACACGGTCTTTCAATGATTTCATGCTCAAACGTTCGCAGTGAAGGCGTAGGCGCTTCACCTCGCTGTTGAGCATATTGATCCACCGTATTGCAAAGTCTGGATCCCGATCAAGAACCCCCGCTAATTCTTTTGCGGGTACTTTGATCACAGTCGTATCTGTAATTGCTAGTGCATCACAGTGGTATTTGGGCACCTTAAGACTTGCCTCGCTAACAAAACCAAGCCGAGTTCTCTGAAGTACTACTGGCTCACCCTGAAGTCCTGTTCGCTCTAGCGTTACTTCACCACTGACCACGAAGAACATCCAATGAGGACGTTCACCGGTGAGAAATAGCCTTTGGTGTTTTTTGTAATAGGCGCCTTCGCAAAGTGGGTGCATTTGCTCTGGGAGAAGCGCAGTTAACGACGGCGGTAGAAGAATGCTTTTCATATGATCAAAATCATACGCGCATTGGTGAGGCTGCTCAACAATTCGATTAACTAATAAGGAGGTCTCGTAAAAGTGGATCGAGTGGTTGTCGTAACTAATTGAATGAACAAGGAATTGAAAATGAAAACCGTAAAAAAAATTGCGATAGGTCTTGCTACCGTTTTGGGTCTTAGCTTGGCAGTTGGAGCTGTTTACGCTCAACAAGGTCCTTTTGGTAACGGTATGGGGCAGGGAATGATGCGCGGGGGAATGATGCATGGACAAATGTCTGGACAAAATTCCGACATGAAAGTCATGCGAGAGCTGATGACTCCAGCCGAGAGACTTGCCATGATGGACAAAATGATCGACGCTAAAACGCCAGAAGAGCGACAAGCCGTCATGACAGCAAACCATTCTGAAATGCAAAAGCGAGCCAAGGATAAAGGCATTACTTTGCCAGCAGGACACGGACCGCACATGATGTGGGGCAAAAACTGCGGATAACTTATCCGTATCCGTAAAACCACCTGTGGGTGGTTTTACTTTTCAATAAAGGGAGCTTTTATGTCAGTGAATCAAATTCAAGTACATGTTGAAAACATCAAGTGCGGTGGCTGTGAGAAGTCCATCATCAAAGGGCTGAACTCAATCGAAGGCGTGTCCAACATCGTTATTGACCGTGATCAGCAGTTAATCAGTGTTTCAGCGGATACGTCATTACGAGAAGCGCTGGTATCCAAGCTCAAGTCAATGGGCTATCCCGAGCATGGCAGCGTTAGTGGGCTAGATGCTGGACTGGCAAATGCCAAGTCTTTCGTGAGTTGTGCGATTGGTCGCGTTTCCTGAACAAGATCTTCTGTTTTAAACCTGGTTTGAACACTGGGTCATAACAATTCGATCCCCATCGGTTTGACAGCTACGCTTAATAAGAAAAAGCAAGCAATCGTCAAGACGACGCTGAGTCCCATGGAAGTCCAAAATCCAAACCGCGCTAAAAGAAATGGGAACACTACAAACATTGGCAGGGTTGGAATGACATACCAAAAGGTGAACGAAGCTTGATCCGCGATCGCTGCTTCGGGGGCTTGTTCGATGTACATCCAAACCATAGAGAGAAGTGTGATCAAAGGCAGTGCGGCCATCAAGCCACCCAGCTTTCCACTGCGTTTTGCTACTTCAGAGATCACAACAACGACGCCTGCTGATATCAGGTACTTGGTGATTAGCCACTGCATATAAGCCTCTTGCGAATTGATAAAAAAGAGCTCACTGGGGGTAGTGAGCTCTAACCTGAAACTTAACCCTTTAATGGTTATGCATCATTGGCATATCCGTAGCAGTATCCGCACCGTAACCAAGCAGCGCTGGATCGAGCATTCCTGCAATCATGGCAATGTGGCCAAACACTAAGAACAACGCTACGCACACTGCATGTACTTTACGTTTGTCCTCATCGGAAGCTTTGGAGTTAACCAAACCTAACTCTTGCAGTGCAATGTAGATCAATGGCAAGCCGCCTATCAAGTAGCTACCAACTGCGATCACATCAATGATGGTTCGCCATTCGCCTGCTTTTG
>CALKUJ010000387.1 GCA_937996825.1 uncultured Polynucleobacter sp.
CCCACAGCTTGGCGTATTGCGCCAAACCCACCCATTCGTAATTGGGCAACATGCGTGAAGCGGTGACTGACAGCACACCATTCCAAATCATGAAGCCGTAGATGAACGCAAAACCCAGCACCAAGCCAGGGGCGACCACCAATTTGGGTATCAACGCTTCTAAGCGATGCTTTTGCATCTGGATGCCCTCTATGTTCAAAACAAAAAAGGGAAAGGGTTGCCCCTTTCCCAATCCCTCGTTCATCCGCTATTTAAAACCACACCTCGTACTGCACGCCAGCGAGTGTTTGCGACTTGCGGCCGTTGGTGCCAAATACACCTTCACCAGCGCCGCCATTGTTTGCGTCAGATGCAGCTTGGTTCCAGTTGGCACGTGTCACGTAAAAACGCAACTCGGGACGAGACCAGAAGTCTGGAGACAGAGCCAATGTGGGCGCAATCGTTACCTTGTTCAGGCGTTGTCCAGCTTGCCCATCGCTAAATTTGCGAGAAGTGGTGCCAGCTTCCGCCAACCATTTGAAGTTCTTAGAAACGGCGTAGGACACGCGACCGCCCAGCGATGTATCTTTGATGGTGTAAGCAGCGGCTGGATCATCAGACTTGGTCGTTTGATAGCCCAAGATGGCTTGACCACCAAAAGCGCCAGATTGCCAATTGATCGAATCGGCGACACGGTTTGTTTTCTTGCCATATGGGTCAGATGTTTGCGTTTTTGCAATGTCACCAAAACGACCATTGATGTTGGCGTAGCCACTCGCTGTTTGCAAGAACAAACTGTTGGTCAAACCTTTGACACCGAAGTCAGCTTGGTTGTGACTCAAAGTGAAGCCCGAACCACCACTGCTTTTCAAACCTGAGGTGCTGACTGAGGTCAACAGCACGCGGACTTTACCGCCAGGGTTGGTATTGATTTCTGAGAGATCAATGTTCAACTTATTAGCCGAAGTGCCTGCAGCCATCTTGGCATCAAAGGTATCACCTGTTTGCAAAGCAGCGCCCAGCTTCATTCCACCGACAGCCAAATCAGTAAAACCTGAGCCTTGGTTCACACCGTAGTCCATCAAGAAGTGATCGACGATGTGCACGTCTTGAATACGAAGACGGCG
>CALKUJ010000388.1 GCA_937996825.1 uncultured Polynucleobacter sp.
TCTTTTGATAAATCGAGGCCAATACAGATAAATTCAATGATCCGAGATGGCCTATTTTTTGTGGCTGCAAACGAACGATCTCTAATTTTTCAGCCATGCGCTGACCGATTTCTAAACTTAGAAATTCAGGGACGATTCTTGAATCGGCACTTGGCACTGTTGGTCTTGTGGGCATAGGCGCTCAGTATACTGAGCACGCCATGAATTTACTCCTGCCAACTTCATGTATTGGGTGCAAGGAGTTTCAAACGGCAACGATATGTCAAAAATGTCGCAAACGATTAAACGACTGTCAAATTCATCGATGCGCACAATGCGCCATCCCTATCGTGCCCAATCAAAGAAATCATTTATGTATTGATTGCATGATAAAAAAGCCAAGTTATGACTCAACACTTTGCCTTGAGAGTTATGGCGGATTTTTAACTGAAGCGATTCACTCCTACAAATACCAACATCAAATCGCTATTGCTCATGGTCTTATAGATGCTTGGCTCGAGATTCATCCAAAAGGGTTGCAAAATTCTGAGCCGCTTGATTGGATACTGCCCATACCCATGAGTCAGCAAAAACTTCATCAACGAGGCTTCAATCAATCATGGGAGCTTTGCAAAATTTTTTCAAAAAAATTGAAGATAAAAACCAACTGGAAAATCCTGAATAGGATTCACATTGATGGCAATCAGGCTACATCGAGCAAAGAAGAGCGGGCGCAACGTTTGATCAATGTTTTCTCAATCAATCCGAATAAAATTGAACTCATTAAAAATAAACGAATTGTTTTAATTGATGACGTCATGACGACTGGAGCAACTTTGGGCGTGGTTGCAAAATTACTTAAAGATTTTGGAGCGCAAAGTGTTCATAATTGGGTCATTCTTAGAACACCGAATAAATCACCATGCTAAATATCGTACTTGTTGAACCAGAAATTCCACCCAATACAGGGAACATCATTCGCTTGTGTGCGAATACTGGTGCGCAACTTCATTTGATCAAACCACTGGGCTTTCCTCTTGAGGATAAAAGTTTAAAGCGCGCAGGTCTGGACTATCACGAATACGCCAATATGAAAGTTCATGAAAGTTGGAAAGATTTTCTTGCGCAAGAAAAACCTGCACAAGAGAGGATGTTTGCCTTAACGACCAAAGGGACGGGAACTTTGGTCAAGTCGAAATTTCAAGAAAATGATTACTTGGTATTTGGATCTGAAACACGAGGCCTCTCACAAGAAATTCGCGATCAATTTCTTCCGGAGAAACGTGTGCGATTACCAATGCGTGCGAATAGTCGCAGCTTGAATCTATCAAATGCTGTGGCCGTGATGGTCTATGAAGCTTGGCGTCAAATGGATTTCAAGGGCGGCGAATAATTGCCTGATTATTTGAAGCGTTTAAGTATTACGCTTCAGACTTGGCGTCTCTACCCATCAATAGCTTCACTGCTGTAGCGGCATCCAAGTCATTGAATAGCACTTCGCAAACCATGTGTGTGATCGGCATTTCAATGCCTTTAGACTTTGCGAGATCACTCACAGCTTGAGCACACAACACTCCTTCTGCAACATGCCCTAGATCGCTGAGTATTTCTGATAATTTTTTTCCTGTTGCCAACTGAAGACCAACGCGTCGATTTCTTGATAAGTCACCAGTGGCAGTCAAAATCAAATCTCCCACACCAGTTAAACCCATGGCGGTTTCAGATTTGCCACCCATGGCTGTCATCAAACGCATCATCTCAGCTAAACCACGAGTCAACAATGCAGCCCTTGCATTCAGACCCAAGCCCAAGCCATCACCAATACCTGTTGCAATAGCTAAAACATTTTTAATGGCACCGCCTAGCTCAACACCAACGATATCGTTGCTGCCATAAATGCGCATATTGCCGTGATGCAAAGCATCTTGAACCAAAGTAATTAAATCATTTGAATCACTCGCAACAGTCAACGCACAAGGCATTCCTTTTGCAACTTCTGATGCAAAACTAGGACCTGAAAGAACTGCTGTTTTGATACCTCGGTTATTTGCTGAAGCAAGGCTTAACTCACGAGCAATCACTTGATGTGGCATCAAAGAAGTTTTTGGTTCCAAACCTTTACACAACCAAACCCAATTCTTGGGAATCTGCTCAAGCTTTAGCAATTGATTGACTGTTTCTTTTAAACCAGAAACAGGAGTTGCAATAAACAGTAAATCTTCTTCAAGAGAATCTTTGAATAATTGATTCCAATCGCTGCTGATCAAAAGCTCAGCTGGCAATTGAATGTCTTGAAGATACTGTTGGTTGAAACCTGTTACTCGAATACTTTGGGCAAGCTCACTCGAGCGACTCCATAAAGTGACGGGGAGTCCTTGTTTATTTTTTGAGGCATGCATGGCCATAGCGGTTCCCCATGCACCTGCCCCAAGAAAATAAATGTGTTTCATCAGTTAGGCAGAATAATTCCGCTATCGTTTGAAGCTTCTGCTTGACCGCCCTGGGCCATGCGTTGCTCATACAAGGCATGGAAATTGATCTCAGCCAAGTGCACAGGCTGAAATCCTGCGCGACTGATCATGTCAGCAATATTTGCACGCAAATATGGGAACAAAATAGTTGGGCAAGCAATCGCCAATAAAGGACTCATTTGCTCTTCAGGCATATTGCGAATCTCAAAAATACCTGACTGCTGGGCCTCTACCAAAAAGAGTACTTTTTCATCAACCTTGGTCGTGACACTACCAATCAAGGTAACGTGAAAGTTAACCTCATCCAATTGATTTACTTGAATGTCCACTTGAACTTCTAATTTTGGCTCACCTTGATTGAGCAAAATTTCTGGGGCATTGGGCTGCTCTAAAGAAATATCCTTGAGATACACGCGCTGAATTTGAAAACTTGGGTCTTGGCTCATTTCACCATTGGCTGCTTCTGTCATATTTTTTCCTATTTACTTGCCCAATAATGGGTCTAATTTACCTGCTTTATCCAACGCTGATAGGTCATCAAAACCACCAACATGTGTTTCACCAATAAAAATTTGTGGCACTGTTCGGCGCCCAGTTCTGGTCATCATTTCTTCGCGACGAACTGGATCAAGATCAACCAAGATTTTTTCTGTGATTTCAACACCTTTTGAAACCAATAATCTCTCAGCCATGACGCAATAAGGGCACACTCTGGTGCTGTACATGGTAATTTTTGTCATGATTTAGGCTTTTTTGATGAGTGGCATACCTGCTTGATTCCAAGCAGAAATTCCGCCTTCCATGCAAACAACATCCTTGCAGCCAGCTTTTTTGAGCTTTGCAAGTGCAGTATTTGCTTTATTTCCACTCAAACAAACTAAAATGATGGGCTTATTGCTATCAATTTTTGCTTGTTTCAGACCTGAATCAAGCTCTGAAAGTGGCAAATGCTTAGAATTTGGAATGTGGCCTGCCTTGAATTCTTCGACCGTACGGATATCAAGAATCTGAGCCTGACGCTGATTAATGAACTGCACAGACTCAGTCACGCTGAGCAACTGTTTGTTGAGGCGACCCATGATCTGAGGCAATGCCAAGGCCAATCCTGATGTAATCAGGGTGGCAAGAAGTAATAAATTATTTGTATTTGTAAAGAAGTCCATTAGTAAATTATAGAATGTGAATATGAAACAACTCGTACTTATCCGCCATGGCGAATCCCAGTGGAACCTAGAAAACCGTTTTACCGGCTGGGTTGATGTTGATTTAACCCCTACCGGCATCCAGCAAGCTATCCAAGCTGGAGAGAGTTTAAAGGCTGCCGGGTATGATTTTGACATTGCTTACACATCTGTGCTTAAAAGGGCTATTAGAACCCTGTGGCATGCTCAAGAAGCCATGGATAGGCTTTGGTTACCAGTGGTGCACAGCTGGCGCTTAAATGAACGCCATTATGGTGCTTTAGCAGGCCTGAATAAGGCTGAGACTGCCGCCAAGTATGGAGACGAGCAAGTGCATATTTGGAGAAGATCTTACGATGTCAGACCTCCTTTGTTAGATCCAAGTGATCCAAGAACATCATTCAACGACCCTCGTTACTCAAAACTCAAAAAAGAAGAGATCCCATTGGGTGAGTGCCTGAAAGATAACGTTGCCCGTGTTTTACCCCTTTGGGAAGAATCAATTGCTCCAGCTTTGCGTTCTGGCAAAAGAGTTTTGATTGCAGCCCATGGCAATAGTATTCGTTCCCTAGTAAAGTACTTAGACAACGTTTCTGATTCGGACATCATGGAAATCAATATTCCTAACGGAGTACCACTTGTCTATGAATTGGATGACAACTTAAAACCAATTAAACATTTTTACTTAGAAAAATAATCTATGCGCCGCTCGATCAAGAGTATTGCCCTCGTTTGCTCAGGACTGATTGCTGGAGTTGCATTGACTTTGCAACTTTCTGCAACTGCTCAACAAGGAAGCTCCTCATTACCGCTAGATGAACTTCGCAATCTTTCCAATGTGTTTGGTCAAATCAAACGTGACTATGTTGAATCAGTTGATGACAAACGTTTATTGACAGATGCCATCAAAGGCATGGTCAGCGGCCTTGACCCTCATTCATCTTATTTGGATAAAAAAGATTTTGCAGAAATGCAAGAGCACACCCAAGGTAAGTTTGCTGGCTTGGGCATTGAAATCACTTCCGAAGATGGCGTTGTAAAAATTCTGAATCCAATTGAAGATACGCCCGCAGCAAAAGCTGGCCTTTTATCTGGCGACTTGATCACACGCCTAGATGACAAACCAGTGCGCGGCATGACTCTTGATCAAGCTGTGCGTCGTATGCGCGGTGAGCCAGGCACAAAAATTACTTTAACTATTTTCAGAAAAAGTGAAGATAGAACTTTCCCAATCACCATCACTCGTGCTGAGATCAAAGTTCAATCTGTTAAAGCTAAATTTGTTGAACCTGGCATTGCCTACGTTCGTATCACCAGCTTTCAAGAAAGAACAATTCCTGATCTAGCCAAGAAGCTAAATGAATTGGCTGGGGAAAATCCACAACTAAAAGGATTGGTACTTGATCTTAGAAATAATGGTGGCGGTCTATTACAAGGCGCTGTTGGTGTTTCTGCAGCTTTCTTGCCCACTGATACTCTGATTGTTTCAACCAAGGGTCAAACAGAAGAAGCAAAACAAGTATTCAAATCTACTTTCGATAACTACCGCTTGTCAGAGAACAATGATGCCTTAGCGCAGCTATCTCCAGTCTTTAAGAAGGTACCGCTTGTTGTTTTGGTAAATGCTTTCTCTGCATCAGCCTCAGAAATTGTTGCAGGCGCCCTACAAGATCACAAACGTGCAACCATCATTGGTAAAACGACCTTTGGTAAAGGTTCAGTGCAAACAGTTCGCCCTTTGAGTGCAGACTCAGCTCTTAAACTCACCACGGCTTACTATTACACGCCAACAGGTAAATCAATCCAAGCCTTTGGTATCAAACCAGATATTGCTGTTGATCAAAATGCTGAAGGTGATCCTGATGATGTATTGATCACTCGTGAAATCGATAGTGAAAAACATCTTAAGAACAAGCAATCGTCTGAAGAGAAGTTAATCAAAGATCGTGAACAGCGTCGCCTTGAAGAATTACAGCGCATTGAAGAGTTGAATGCTAAGAAAACTCCTGAGCAAAGAGAGAAGGATCGTAAAAAGCGTCCTGCTGAATTTGGCTCTGCAGAAGACTTCATGCTCACTCAGGCTGCCGCTTACTTAAAAGGTCAACCAATTAAAAAATCCAAGTCTCGCTTGGAATAAAAGAAATTGGCGATGAACGATCAGGATCTTCTACGATACTCACGCCACATTCTTCTGGATGAGATTGGCATTGAGGGCCAAGACAAAATACTCGCATCCCATGTTGTTGTGATTGGTGCTGGCGGACTTGGTTCCGCTGCCGCACCCTACTTAGCAGCAGCAGGCGTTGGCAAAATCACATTGATTGATCATGACGTGGTTGATTTGACGAATCTTCAACGTCAAATCATGCACCGCCAAAGCTCTATTGGCACTCCCAAAGTAAGTTCTGCAAAGACCATGCTGCAAGAACTTAACCCCAATCTCAAGGTTGTCACTCAAGAGCAAAAAGTATCTACCGATTTATTGGATCAGCTTTTACCAACCGCAACGGTGGTTTTAGATTGCACCGATAATTTTTCAAGTCGTCATTTGATCAACGCCGCTTGCGTTAAGCACAAGACTCCATTGGTCAGCGGTGCAGCGATTCGTTTTGATGGTCAGTTAACGGTCATTGACCCAAGACAAACAGGCACACCTTGCTATGCCTGCCTCTTTCCAAAAGATCAAAAGTTTGATGAAGTGCAGTGCTCAACCATGGGAGTTTTTTCACCTCTGGTTGGCATCATTGGAGCCATGCAAGCAGCACAAGCTCTCCAAGTGATCACTGGTGTTGGTAAATCTCTTTGTGGGAAATTACTACTATGGAATGCAAGGTCAACACAAATTGATACGATTGAATTACATCAACGTGACAACTGCGAAGTTTGCTCAAAGAGCCATTAATCAAGCATTGATTTTTTGAAATGCTGCCTGAATATCCTCAGGTTCAATCGCCGTCAATAAACTATCAACAGCTACTTTCAACTGCTTCGTATCAGATCTTAAGATTTCTTTTTTCACTGATAAAAGCTGCTTGAAGTGAAGTGAGAAGTCTGTCAAACCCATGCCCAACAAAACTCTGGTCATTGAAGCATCTCCAGCCATCTCACCACAAACCGATACCGGCATCTTTGCATTTTTTGCATCCCTGATGATGCTCGCAATCAATCTTAAAATTGCAGGATGTAAAGGATCATACAAATGTGCCACAGCATTATCTGCGCGATCAATCGCCAAAGTGTATTGAATCAAATCATTGGTACCGATGGATAAAAAATCTAAGCGACGAATGAATAAAGGAAGCGCTAAAGCAGCTGCTGGTATTTCAATCATGGCACCAACTTGAATGCCCGGATCAAAACTGATACTTTCAACTTCTAATTGATTTTTAGCTGTTTGGATTAAGTCGAGGGTCTGATCAATTTCTTGAGCATGAGCCAACATCGGTATCAAAATCTTGATCTTGCCGAATACAGAAGCTCTCAAGATTGCCCTTATCTGAATCAAAAACATTTCAGGCTCAGATAAAGACCACCTGATTGCACGCAAACCTAAAGGTGATAAATAGTTTGCACCATTGTCTTTAACATCCAAGGGTTTATCAGCCCCAATATCAATAGTTCTGATACTGACAGGTAAACCCTTCATGGCTTCAGCTGTTTTACGATATGCCCAGAATTGCTCTTCCTCATCAGGCATTTGCCCTTGACGATTCATGAATAGAAATTCAGATCTGAATAAGCCAATGCCAACAGCTCCTGAATCTAAGGCCATAGGAGCATCATCCGGCATTTCAACGTTGGCCATCAAATCAATGTGCTGGCCATCCACAGTCACTGTTGGGGTGTGCTTGAGCCTTAAAAGTTTTTTCTTCTCCAGTTGTCTTGCTGACTGAAGATGACGATACTCCTCGAGAATGAAAGGGCTTGGATCAACAATGACAATGCCACGATCACCATCGATGATGAGCCAATCATCTTGCCGGATTAACTCGCTGGCACTTCTGACGCCTACTGCAGCAGGAATGTCCAAGCTTCTTGCAACAATCGCGGTGTGAGAGGTTTTACCACCTAAGTCGGTAACAAATCCTCCAAAAGCCAACTCTTTGAAGCGCAACATATCTGGTGGAGAAATATCATGAGCCACCACAATCACGTCACTCAATTCTCTATTTTCAGAAACCGTTTTATAAAAGGCTCCAATGGTTTGGTGATCTTCACCAAGATGAAGTACCTTCATGACCCGTTCAACAACCTGGCGAATATCTGCGGCTCTCTCACGCAAATAAGCGTCTTCAATTTCTGCAAATTGTTCGAGTACGTTTTCTAACTGAGTAGCCAAGGCCCATTCAGCGTTGTATCTCTTTTGCTGAATCAGCTCTAGAGGTCTTTCAGTCAGAGTTGGATCGGCCAAAATCATGCCGTGCACATCTAAGAATGCAGCCATTTCTTGAGGAGCATCTTTGGGCAGTCCTTGACGTAACTGCGCTAACTCTAGGCGCACCTGCTCAAAAGCATCTAATAATCTTTTGGCCTCAACCTCTTCTTTGCCAGCCTCAATGAGGTAATGACTAACTTCTAATGCTGCACGCGATATCAGTACGGCTTTGCCAATGGCAATACCTTTAGATACTGCTATTCCGTGCAAAGCAAAAGTCATCCTTATTCGCCCTCACCAAATCGATCGTTGATCAATGCTGTTAAGGCTTGCATAGCCTCTTCTTCTTTTTCACCAACAGTCTCTAAAGTGACTGTGCTGCCAATACCGGCTGCCAGCATCATGACGCCCATAATACTTTTGGCATTAATTTGACGGCCATTACGAGACAATAAGATTTCGCAAGGAAACTCTGCAGCAAGTTGGGATAACTTTGCAGAAGCACGAGCATGCAATCCCAATTTATTAATAATTTCCAACTCATAAGTTAGCATTAAATCAATCTCCTTTTAGGTGGATAATCCCTGAGACTCCACCATCTAATGCCTTGCTAACACAAACGTCAAGGCTTTGATTTGAATAAGTAATCGCTCGAATCAACATCGGTAAATTTAAACCAGTAATCAATTCGACACGATTAGGTTCAATTAACTTGCTAGCGATATTGCTCGGAGTAGCACCAAATATATCACAAAGAATAAGAACGCCATCTGCTTTACGCAATTGGCGTTCTATGATTTCTTCAGCTCGCGGATAGATACTATCCGGAGCTTCTGATTTCTTTATGGGTAAAATAACTAAGTTATCTACCCGTTTATTCATGATATGTTCCAAACAATAGGCAAAACTATTCGCAATTTCTGAATGCGCAATTATCAGTACACTTACCATTAAAACATTCCATTTTATTTATTTTTTACTTCATAAGTTGACTCAATCCATTAGCTACATCTTCAGCTTTTGTGCCAAGATAGAGCTGCCATGTATTGGACGCAATAGAGATAAAACCAATTACGCCAGAATCTTTTAATTGATCTTGATTAACTATACTGGTATCTCTAATCTCTATTTTAACACGAGTTAATGCAACTAGGTTAGCGCTAATCAAGTTGTCTTTACCGCCTAATGCGGCTAGTATACTCTCAATAGCACTTAAATCGCTAACTGTTTTAGATTTAC
>CALKUJ010000389.1 GCA_937996825.1 uncultured Polynucleobacter sp.
GTATTTGAAATCGACAGGGCGCTCAAAGCCATTAGTGGAATTGGTCGAGGCTTATGCCAAACGACAAGGTATTTGGCTGGATCCGAATGCGACGCCGCGTTTCACTAAATCTATTGAAATTGATCTTTCAACCATAGGTATGCACGTGGCTGGCCCACGCCGCCCTCAGGATTTGTTGTTCTACGGGGACACAGGTAAAGCCTTGTCAGAAGTGAAATTCAACCCAAGCAAAATTTCTGAAGGCATGCCACGCCATCCTGTGGCGATTGCGGCGATCAGCAGTTGCACCAACACCTCAGATCCAAGCTTGTTAATTGCGGCGGGTGTTTTAGCGCGCAAGGCAAATCGTTTAGGGTTGCGAGCGCCTGCTTGGGTGAAAACGTCTTTGGCCCCAGGCTCACCAGCAGCCGCTTCATATCTTGAGCGGGCGGCATTGTTGAGTGACTTAGAAGCGATTGGATTTGGCATTGTGGGTTTCGGTTGTACGACTTGCATTGGTAACCCAGGTCCATTGCCTCCTCAGATTCGGGATGCGCAATTGGATGGCGTCAGCAAGGGCGTTGCCATTGTCTCGGGCAATCGAAATTTCCCTGGTCGCGTGCATCCGGATCTAGAGTTGAGTTTCATCATGTCACCGCCTTTGGTCATTGCATTTGGTTTGGCAGGCGACGCCTCGAAAGACCTTTCAAAAGAGCCAATTCAAGTTTTGCCCAACGGGCAAGAGGTCTATCTCAAAGACATTTGGCCAACGCGTGAAGAAATTCAAGAGCATTTGAGCCGTGCTTTGGATGTGAATGACTTCAAGCGTGACTTCAAGATCGCCAGCGAAAACCCCATGTGGCAAGCGCTGCAAGCGCCTGACGCAGCGCTTTACCCATGGGAAGATAAATCCACTATCTTGCGTCGCCCGCCCTTTGCAGCTGTGACCGAGGGATCGCAATTGGGTACTTTCAAAGCCTACCCATTGCTGGTGGTTGGAGACGATGTCACCACAGACCATATCTCGCCTGCCAGCGCGATTCCTCCTGACAGCTTAGTTGCCGACTTTTTGGTTGAGCGTGGAGATGATCGCAATGACCTGAATGTGTTTGCCTCACGTCGTGGCAACTGGGAAGTGATGATGCGTGCGGCCTTCCACAGTAAAACTTTGCTCAACCTGCTCAAGCCAGGTATGCCAGTAGCCCATACCTTGCATGTGCCCAGCGGTGAAGTACAACCGATTTGGGATGTGGCGCAGCGTTACCGCGATACGAGTGAGTCTGTGGTGTTGCTGGCGGGTGAGCGCTATGGCATGGGATCTTCTCGGGACTGGGCAGCTAAAGGTCAGCGCTTATTAGGTATTCGCTCGGTTCTGGCCGTGAGCTTTGAACGCATTCACCGTTCCAATCTGATTGGCATGGGCATCCTGCCTTTGTGGTTGCCGAATGGCGTGACGCCTCAGACCTTGGCCATGCAACCTGGTGACCAAATTGAGGTGGCTGCGCCCCCTGAATTGATTCAGCCTCGTTCTCCCGTGACCGTGCGCATTCACCGTATCAACGGTCAAGTAGATGAACTACAAGCGCGGGCAGCAGTGGAGACGCAACTAGAGGTGGATTTGCTGCGGGATGGGGGAGTTATTCCCTCCATACTGCAAAAAACGATCCGTGAGCATCGGGGGTGACAATCGGCGTCATGAGTACCGATAAATCCATTACCCAGCTAATTCTTGATGTCATACGCGATGATGGATTGACGCAAGGCAGTCATCTGCGTGCTCAGATGTTGGCTGATCGTTTCAAAGTTTCGCGTTCTCCCGTGAATGATGCTCTGGCACTGCTCGAGTCCAAAGGTTTGCTTAAGCGTGAACCTAATCGTGGGTATTTCTTGGCTAAATCAATAGATGCCAAGATGGAAAAGAAGCTTAGTTCAGTCAGTGGTGATCCAGTTGCGCAGACCTACTTCCAGATGGCCAATGATTTGCTCAAAGGTGATTTGCCTCTGGAAGTGAGTGAGACATTCATCAAGTCCAAATACGAGCTGACCGCTGCGCAGCTAAAGGCGGTATTGAATCGCATTGCACAAGAGGGATGGGCGCAACGCAGGCCCGGTTATGGTTGGGAATTCTCCACGATGCTGACCACTCCCGACAGCTTGTTGCAGTCCTACCGCTTGCGCATGGCGCTGGAGCCAGCAGCGTTGCTAGAGCCAAGTTACCACTTAGCTCCCGAGGTGTTGGATAAGTGTCGAGCAGCAGAACACCATTTGCTGGATGGTGGAATTGAAACAGACACGCCTGATCAGTTACATGAGCGTGGTGTACGTTTTCACGAGTCTTTGGTTGAAGCCTCCGGTAATCCGTTTTTCATAGACACCATCCGGCGTGTGAACCGAGTGCGTCGTCTTATTTCGTACCGTTCCATGCAAGACCGCAAGCGCTACACGGAGCATTGCCAGCAGCATTTGCAGGTGTTGGACTTGATTGCCAAGGGCAAACGTGTCGATGCCGCCGAGATGATGCGCAAACACCTGCAACGAACTTTAGAGAATCACCAAAAAATCCGTCGCCTGTTGAATTCTTAACATTTTTAGACCAGAACATGACACCTACTGCTGAACTCATCCGTGCTTTCACACCCACAGGCACTTTGCGTGCCTCCATTAACTTAGGAAACCCGATCTTGGCGAACAAGAATGCCGGTGCGATTGAGCCGCATGGCGTGTCAATTGATTTGGCGAAAGAATTTGCCAAGCGCTTAGGGGTGGATATTGAATTGGTCGTGTTTGATGCAGCTGGTAAATCCGTTGAGGCAGTAAAGGCTGAGCAAGCAGACATTGGGTTTTTTGCAATCGATCCATTGCGCGGTGAAGGTATTTCGTTCACCGCTCCATATGTGTTGATTGAAGGTAGTTACATGGTGCCGACAGAGTCGAATCTGACGTCGAATGAAGAAGTGGATCGTCCCGGTAACCGTGTGACAGTTGGTAAGGGCAGTGCTTACGACTTGTTTTTGACCCGCGAACTTAAGCATGCGGAGATTGTGCGAGCGCCGACTTCACCTACTGTGGTGGATGTGTTTGTGGAACAAAAACTAGAAGTGGCTGCGGGGGTGAAGCAGCAACTCGAATCCGACTTGTCACGCTTTCCCCAGAATCGATTGTTGCCAGGCCGCTTCATGGTGATTCAGCAAGCAATGGGGGCTCCCAAATCACGTGGTGAGCAAGCCGCTGCTTTTCTGACTCAGTTTGTAGAAGAAATGAAAGCTTCTGGTTTTGTAGCACAGGCCTTGCAGCGTCATTGCATTCAAGGCGCATCTGTAGCGCCTAAGGTTTGAAAAGGATTGACGATGTTTGCTTATGTTGGCTCACGCACCACGCGTGAACGTAATGCCAGAGGTGATGGCATCAGTGTTTATCAATGTGACCCATCCACTGGGCAATTGAGCTTAGTGCAGGTTGTTGGTGATCTGGTCAACCCTTCTTTTTTAGCGCGTAACAAGGCAGGGAATCGTTTGTATGTGGTCCACGGTGACTGTGAAGACATCAGTGCTTTCAAAATTGACGCTACATCGGGCAAGATTGAGTTTTTGAATCGACAAAGCACGGAAGGTAAAAACCCCGTGCATTTGGCACTTGACCCTACAGAAAAATTTGTGGTGGTGTCAAACCATATAACTGGCACTTTGGTGGTGCTGCCGATTGCGGAGGATGGTTCGCTATTGCCTTTGACGCAAAAAGTGGAATTAGCAGGCGAACCTGGGCCGCACCGAAAAGAACAACCATTTACTAAACCGCACTTCAATCCGTTTGACCCTAGTGGTCAGTATGTGCTTGTGCCTGACAAAGGGCTCGATAAAGTATTTGCTTTTCGTTTTGCCGATGGCCACTTACTTGCTGCAGATGC
>CALKUJ010000390.1 GCA_937996825.1 uncultured Polynucleobacter sp.
GGTCAGTAGAATCGGAGCAGTATCAAACCACGGATATTCAGGCAACCGATCAGTTAGGTGCTCACTTAGATCAAAGTAAGTAGTCAAAACTTGAAGATTTATGATCCTTGTTGAGTTTTTTAATCGGCCCTGTTGGCTTTGGGCGTATGCCAAACAATGCTTTGCTGTAAGTTCTCCGAATGAGGTTAAGCCCTTGTCTACCATCCATTTAATTGCAGGTACCAGTTGTCGCCAATTGTTCATCAACGTTCTTGCGGAAATGTATTGACGAGAGTGCGGGGCTTGAACTCGCCAGCGAACATATAAAAATCTTTTTGATGAGTCCAAAAGATGTGCGTGTTTTTTCTCTATCAGTTGTGTTCCATCTGAAAATTTAACATCGAACCGTATCCGATAACTACGCGAATTTTTTACAGCTAGGTAGGGCGTCATATCCCAAGCATCATCACAGTACCTGCTGAGAATACGGTCTTTAGAAAAGGTTACTGGCGTGTTTGCTATCGCGTTTTCGCTTAGACCTTTGAGATCAACGAGACGGGGGTTAGCGTGAGGCATTCAATCCCTCATTTAAATTATTCAGAGAAAAGGAAGTCTCAGCAAGAATTAGCCGGTTTTGCCACATCGGATGCGGATTTAACCTAGCTTCTTCGCGAACGTGTGTGACAACATCTTGCGGAAATTTAGGTAATATGACTTGATCAATCTCCCTTAAAACCCAGCTGTAAACTTTATGCCATTGATTTCTTTGAATGAAATTTCGCTCTTTGATTAGAAGCCAATAAAAACTAAATAGCCTGTGTAAGTCAGACGCCATGATGACTTGATTCGGGCAGCGAAAACAATGCAAGAAGGCTGTGCATGGCGTGATTTCATTTTGTGGGGAAAATTTTCCTGAAAATGGAGACGAGCAACGTCCTACCCCTGTGTTGTATTCTCCTTGCAGAATCCGTTTTGCTTCTTTTGAGGAAACAGACATCTCGTTAGCCAATTTGGCAATTGTTGATGCGTCATTTGCTTTTCCTCTTAGATCCAACTCTAAGCACATACCTACGAAACGATGATTTCGAATCATTTCTGGCGTCACGTCTAAGTAGTGCGTATCCGTGATCTTTGGTTGATTTCCTAGTGCCGTTGCTGTGCGAACCAAATCTCCGCCTGTTAGTTCCCAAATTTTGGTTGCAAAGGTTTTTCGTAAGCGAGTAATCGTGAGTTGAAACGGAGGGGGGCTGATCGATTTATCCTTTACACCATCACTAACAAGCTTGTGTCGAGCAACGAATCGTTGAATCATTTCGTGGACGTTCGTTGGGTTGATGCAGATTATTTTTCCTTTTTCAGCATTGCTTCCTGACTCAAGTAACCACAGTGAGTTTTGAATTTTTTCTGGCGCTCTATGTGTCAAATGTTCATTGAACTCACGAACTTCACCGATTAATGTTGCAACGCTTGCTGTTACCGATACTGAGTCCTCAATTTCATTTGTTTTCAACTTGAATGATTGAACTGAAATGTTGTTGCCGCGACGTTTGTATGTCGTTAGCAGGGCGTGAGTTTCTGGTTTGATGGGATGGGGTTGGAGAGCATTCCTTGTTAGTTCAAAAATTGGTGATGGATTTCTGCCAGTTCGCACAGCTAATAGCAACAAATAAACAATTAGCACATCACTTTGTTCGCCAATAAATTCTTTGCTCCGAATTCGTCGAAGATCTGAGCCTAATGCTCCTAGTAGACGTTGCATTTCTTCTTTGGTGTACGGCACGCGTGAAATAATTGCTTTATTGCTGTTTGGGAATGGATTGTCTGGAATACATGCATGGTTCATTCCTCCTGTTGCAATCAATTCGAGCCAAATAGCTTTGACTTGCGTGTATATGGTTCTTGCGCCTGTATAGGAATGCCTTCCTGATGGTGTTCGTTTGGTTCTTCGATAAAGCAACCAAGCTGCAAAATCTTCTAGAACACATCTTTCTATATCTTGTTTACTTCCGACATGAGTTCCTCCCATATCGAACCGATGATCCAGATATTCAAACCAAACAGGAAGGCTCCCACGAAAAATGGTCATCACCGTCGTAGAAGTTGCGAACCTAGCTATTCGATTTAATGCCGCGCACATTTCGTGCACAAGCTTTTCACGGTTGGCCGATTTAAGTGTTGTCTTGTGCGAAAGCCAGGGTGAAAAATCATATTTTGAATCTCCCATTCTTACTAGCAGCACATCTTGTGTCGGAATTGTTAAAATCGTTGCTCGCTTTGGTGCCGCATCTATGGAGTAGTCTTTACGCTTTGCCATATCTAGCCTCAATACCAAGCGTATCTATTGCTTCCTGATACATATTTAAATCTTGTTCTCCATACATGTCCAAGCAGTGGACGTATATCGTGGTTGTTGCAATCGATGAGTGCCCCATACGATCACGAACCCAAGCTAAGGCTGCCCCTAAATTTTTTCTTTGGCTTTCAGCAAACAACTCCAATGTTGCGAAGGTATGGCGCAACATATGAGGCGTCACACGAAATGAGAGACGGGGAGGACGCATTTCGGTTTTTGACCATAATTTTCGATAGGCATTGTTAAGACCTTTTTCGCTCCAAGGTGCCCCTTGGTTGTTCAAAAAAGCAAGGGGGGACTTTGTTCCGAAAGTTAATCGATAAGTCTTCGCTCGTTGGACGCCATCACCGAAGTTGATGTAGTCGAATAACTCCTTCATGATCTGCCACGAGACATATACCCTCCTAGGCTTGTTACCCTTAATGGCCATATCTTGAGGAGACAGATCAATTCCGATTCGTCGGTTTCGCGCTTGCGCAGAGGGATCAAAAATGTACTTGCGAGGGAAGGTTCGACATTCGCTGTTTCGCAACCCTGTTTGCAACATCAGCTTGGTCATTAATTGAAGCGTTTGATTGCTACAGGCTTCTAAGAGCTCTCTGCATTGCTCCAGCTGTAATAAAGGTATTGGGCGCTTTTGAACTTTGGGTTTTAAATTGTCTTTAACGGCTAACCGCACGGCTGACCGCGTGTGACGATACATGGATGGATGATGTTCTTGCACCATAACGACTCGGAATGATTGCTCCCAAGGTAATTGGCTTATGCGCTGGCGGTCATATGCCCAGCGATAAAAAGACATGATCTGAGTTAATCGCTTTCTAATTGTGCTCAGAGCAATTTTTCGAGCTCCTGTTTCTGCATTAATTAGATCAGCGGACCAGTTCCTATAGCTGGCAAGGTTAGATATTTCTTCACCATGTTTTCCCTTGATTGGCAGCTGATCCCACTTCAGGTCGTTTGTCGTGAGCCATGAGAAGTAGTCATACAGTGTTTCGGCATGGCTTTTCCATGTCGATGGGCTTTGTGTTCGTGCGTTTTCTAGAGCCAACCAAAGTAGGTAGTTGCTAACGACTTCAACAATTTCTAAATCATCGTCACACAGGAACGGAACACCTGCGTACTGTTGTCCTTTGTACGCGAATTCTTGAGTTGTGTAAAAGATTTTCAATTTGAAATAATAGAATTACTTTTGTTAATTATATGAGCAATAAAGTACCATGTAACGCAAATGAGGTTACAGTTCACAACAAGGTGATGGTGATTGACCGAGCCATCGTCATCACGGGCAGTTTCAAT
>CALKUJ010000391.1 GCA_937996825.1 uncultured Polynucleobacter sp.
GCCATAAGAATACATTTTTAGCAACCTGTTGTGTGATTGTGCTAGCGCCGCCACCTAAAGGAATTCTAGATTTTCTTTTTTTCTTTTTAGGTTTTGATGCATTCGATGGGTAGCTGAATCAAGAATTCAGCCCCACCCAATTCAGATGGTTGATAGCTGATGCGGCCTTGATGTCTATCAATGATGTGTTTGCAAAGCCACAAACCCAAACCCATGCCCTGCTTTTTATTGGTTTTCATCAAATCAAAAATACTGGCCTTTAATTGATCTGGAATGCCAGGACCATTGTCAGAGATTTTTAACTCAACATAATTACCAAATACTTTGGTTTGGATTTGGATGACTTTCTTTGCTTGAGTGGCATTCGATAGGGCTTCAATCGAGTTATTCAATAGATTGATGATGACTTGACTGATTTCATTGCTATTGAGCGGAATCGATTGATTGACGTTCAAGTCAAATTTCAAATCAATTTTCAGGTCTCGCACTTGCGGAAGAATGATCGGTTTGATTTGTTCAATCAATTCATCCAAATGAATGTCGCTGGTTTTGATTTCTTCTTGCCTGAAGATATCTCTCAGGGTTGAAACAATCTTCGCAATACGATGATTGTCTTGCTGAATATGGCTAATCACTTCTTTTAAGCCACTTGGATCAACCTCACCCTCACTCAGCTTGCGCTGGATGAATTCAGTATTGAGGCTGATAGCTGCTACCGGCTGATTCAATTCATGAGCGATTGATGCAGACAGCGCACCAGTGGCGGCGGTTTTATTTGCAATCATCAAAGAAGAAATCAACTCTTCTCGCTCGGATAAGAGGTTTTTGATCATTTGATTTTCATTGAGCACAACAGCTCTTGAAATCGCCATTTTTTCAGTCCAGTAACTACCAATAGCAACATAAGCCACAGTGTTTGCAACCAATTGAGCAATGGTCACAAAGATCAAAATCTGCGGTAACTGATCAACTTTTTGAATGCTGACCGCACTAACAATCAAAATTGCGATGCGACCAAGTGCAAAGAGCAATTCAATACCCGTTGCAATCTGCATGAAGGTTAACTGAGTAGATGGTTCTTTTCTTTTAAATCGTTGTATTTCTAAAATTTGAAACACAAACATGAAGCAACCCAAAATCACCATGTATGAAGTTCTGATTTCGAAATTTCCATACAACCTCAACGCCTCAAAGATGAGCAAGAATGGAATGACAGAAATTTTTGCAAATAAATCGAAGCGATATGAAATTGGATGATTAAGAGATTTACAAAATAAAAATTGTGACAATGCAGCGATATAAAAAAGTGTATTGGCTATGGTGAAATTGAATTGCGGCCTACTGACATCCTCAACAGACAATACGCCATAACCAAAAAGGAATAATGCTGCAATGTTTGCCACAAGCGAGGCAATCCAATATTTACTTGGTTTTACCAAGTTATTGGCTTGATAAGTGCGATAAAGACCAATCCAAAGACCTAATTGAATAGCGCCAAGAATAAAAAAATACAGTGCTATGAGAGGCTTGAGCATATTTAAAAATGATGCGCCATAGGGTGAAAATAAAAAAGCCCTAGAAGGGCTTTTTTATTTAACTGAGTTGACTTGCTTGACACCCGCACGTTCTTTCACGCTTTCAAAATAAGCAGCGGCTTCAGCTTGGGTGCTGAGATCAGCCACTTGACGGGCTTGATTGGCGCGTAATTTCGCATCTGATTGTGCGGGTTGCTGTACTTTGTTCACTCGGTAAATAGCGAGTCCACCATCACTGGCTTGAGCACTGACCACAGCTGGTAATTGCTTTGCATTCACAGACATCACCGCATCCATGCCACTCGCTGTTAAGTCAGCTGGTTTGTTGCGTGACACCCATTTGCCGGCAGTGAAACCTGCAGATTCGCTTGGGTTCTTTTGTAGTGCTTCAAAGCGCTCTTGACCAGTTTTGATTGCCAATTCTTGAGCCATTCTGAGTGAAACTTGTTTTTTGACATCCGCCTGAATCAAGTTCAAAGGCAATGCAGCTTGCGGCTTGTGAGCTGTGACACGAGCAGAAATGATTTTTCCTGGTGAGAGTTCCAAAGCTTCAATATTGCGACGGTTTTTAACCGCGTCGTCAGCAAAGATTGCTGCTAATAACTTAGGATTATTGAATGGGTGATCAGCAGGTGCGCCACGCAAACCACCACGGGTGATATTGCTGGCTTTTTGAATTGACAAGCTCAAGCGATCTGCCACAGGCTTCAAACTATCAGACTGTTCATAAGCCATATTGGCGAATAAATCTGCTTTTTCCGCGAATTTCTTTGGATCTGCTTTAGAGTCACCTTGCAAGATCACGTATTCAACTTCTACGTTCTCTGGAGCTTGGTAAGCATTGATGTTACTTTGGTAGAAAGATTCAATGTCTTGCTGCGATGGGTTCACTTTTGAGACAAAGTCGTTCGGTGAGAAACGCAAGACTTGAACTTCACGCTCTGTTTCAAAAGCAATCGATACCTGCTCAGCCACTTTTCTTGAACCGATGCCCGTGGCAACCACAGCTGTTAAAACATGACGGGTTTTAAGTTCGTGGCGACGACCATTTTCAAATTGGTCGACGGTCAAATTATTACTGGCCAATAGTTTTTTATAACGTTCAGCATCAAACTGACCATTGTTATAGAGGGCTTTGATTTCTGGAATTTGGGTTAAGTCACGAGCCAAAGCTTCAGGGCTGATAGAAAGCTTCAGGGCTTTCATTTCGTAAGCCAATAGGCGTTGTTGCACGATTTCATTGAGAACCGCTTGCTTGAATGGCACGCTGTTGACCAATGCTGAATCCACACGACCTTGCTGTTGCTGTAAACGATCCGCTCTTAATTTGACGGCGTTGTCTAACTCTTGACGAGTGATTGCGGCACCATCGACTTTGACCAAAGCTGAGTCTTTACCGATGTCTTGCATGTAACTCTCAACGCCTAAAAAGACAAACGACGGCAAGATGAGCAAAAGTAAAAGCCCCATCAGTATTTTTTGGTACTTACGGATCGATTCAAGCAGATCGGAAGAGCGTCGTGTAGGGAAAG
>CALKUJ010000392.1 GCA_937996825.1 uncultured Polynucleobacter sp.
ATCAGCGCACCGCCTCCTGCGTTGAACACCGCGTTGACGCAACCTTCCCCGCTGGTCCATGTCATGCAGCCCTTAGCTGCAGCGCACATGGCGGCCCTCACTGCGCCCCCGCTGCCTTCGCGTGGGCCGCCTGCACTTTTCCTCTGATCGTTAAAGCGGGCATGTGGCTCTAAGCCGCTGCCTTGTTGGTTGGCTTTGTCGTGCCCATTGGCGCGCACCTGAGCCTTCGAGATTCTTGGGAAAAGTTGTATGAGAAAAATCAATGCACGCAAGCGGACCGTTTGCTGTGAACGGAACCTATTTGCAGTCGCTATGGCCGTGGCGTTTTCAACGGCAGGGTTTGCACAAAATGAAGGTGCAAACAGCTTTCACACGGTGGTGATCACGGGCAAGTCAGACTCGCTCACTCAGAGCTCTATCGAGAGCGCTAAGGACAACGTCAAAACCATCCCCGGTGGCGCATCCATCGTCGACTTGAACCAAGTGCGCGAAGGTCGTCAATCGACTTGGAGTGATAGTTTGGGCTTGGCTCCAGGCGTGTTCATTCAAGATCGATTTGGTTCTGAAGAAGCACGTATTTCTATTCGCGGATCTGCGCTCAGCCGCACGTATCACAGCTTTGGCACAAAGGTGATGCAAGACGGCGTACCGATCAACTACGCCGATGGTTTCTTTGATATGCAAACCGTCGACCCCAACGCGTCACGTTATGTCGAAGTGCTGCGCGGCCCCAATGCCACCACCTATGGCGCTACTACCTTGGGTGGCGCAATTAATTTTGTTGCGCCTACAGGCCATACCAGCTCTGGCAGTGTGGCGCGAGCCGAGGTGGGTAGCTTTGGTTACAACAAAGTTTTCGCTAGCACTGCTGGCGTCGGTAAAGCGGACGGCCATGTGTGGGACTACTACGTGGCTGGTTCGCAAACCAAACAAGATGGCTTCCGTGACCATGCTGAAATGGAAAACCAAAAAGTGTTGGGTAACTTTGGCGTGAAGGTGAGCAAGGACATTGAGTCACGTTTTTATGTGGCTGCAGTGCGTAGCCGTACACAGCTTCCAGGCTATTTGACGAAGGATGAGTTAGAGAAAGACCCTTCTATCGCGAGCAGTCAAAAGGTGGGTTCGATTTACCCTTATCGCGAAGATGCCAACCGTCACCGCGATGTCGAGGCGCAACGCGTGGCTAATAAAACCACGGTTCGAGATGGCAATACGATTTATGAATTGGCGGCCTATGCGATGAATTACAGCCTATGGCATCCCATTGATAGCATCATTGAACAAAATGCAAAGTCAATCGGTGGGCATCTGAAAGCAACACGCATTTTGGACCAGCATCAAATTAGCGTGGCGTATTTACCTAGTGTCGGCTCGACAAAAGGCACCTCTAAACCGACCAACAACCAAGGCGCAGCAACTGGTCTGGCGACATCTAACTACGATCAGCAATCGAAGAACGACAGCTTTTTTATTGAAGATAAATACAAGTCTTCCGAGCGCACGACGTGGACTGGCGCATTGCAATATGACCGCGCCCATCGAAAGGTGGTCGATGCCCTACTTGCAACTAACAATTACGACTACTCGTTCAGCCAACTAAGTCCACGTGTGGGTGTGACCCATGACTTGACGCCCTCAAATCAAGTGTTTGCAAGCCTGAGTCGAAACTTTGAAGCGCCTATGTTTGGCACGGCAGGCAATTCGACCACGGCGTTCAAACCACAAACAGGCACCACATTCGAAGTGGGAACACGTGGCGAAGCGACGCACGACAAACACCAGTACGGCTGGGATGCCACTTACTACCGCGCAAATTTGAGAAATGAGTTCCTTACCTCGTGTTCTAACGCGGCCTGCACAACGTCAACCACGACCAACGTGCCTAAGACTTTGCACCAAGGTATTGAACTTGGCCTGAGTCATCTGTACGACAAAAAAGTAGATACGCGCATTGCACTTTTGTACAGCGATTTCAAGTTTGTGGATAACGCGTCAGTCGGCAACAACGCTCTGCCAGGCTTTCCTCCTGTCATCGTGCGCGGAGAAGTGTTGTACCGCTTTGGCGCGCACGTCAACGGCAAACCCAGCACCTATGTCGGACCTAAGTTTGAATGGGTGCCTAGCACCGCGCCAATGGACTATGCCAACACGGTGTACAACGACAGCTATGCCGTTCTGGGGTTCAAGGCAGGACAGGCGATTGATCAAAAGTGGTCATGGTTCTTGGATGCGCGTAACTTGACCAACAAAAAATATGCCGCAACAACCAACATCAGCGCCAACTACACCGCGCCAGCGACAGCTGGCGATGGTCGTCGCTACTACCCAGGTGATGGGCGTGCTGTCTATTTCGGCAGCGAAACTAAATTTGATTAAACCCACGAGGATTCCAATCTATGAAACATCTTCGCCCCATCTTTGTTGTTTGCTTTGCTTGGATGGCTGCTCAGGCAGCCACTGCGCACATCGTGCTGTCAGAGCCTAAGGCCGTTGCTGGTAGCTATTACAAAGCCACGCTTCGCGTGGGTCACGGCTGTAACGGCTCGGCCACCACAGGACTGACCGTGCAAGTACCCGCAGGATTTCAAGGTGCCAAGCCTCAGCCTAAAACCGGCTGGGCCATCACCACACGCAAAGCCAAGCTTGCCACGCCGTACAACAGCCACGGCAAAACCGTGACGGACGATGTGGTGGAGTTGCGTTGGACGGCTACCAGCAAAGAGGGCGCTTTGCCAGACGATCAGTTTGACGAGTTCGCTTTCATGGGTCGTTTGCCCGACCAA
>CALKUJ010000393.1 GCA_937996825.1 uncultured Polynucleobacter sp.
TCCGATCTTTCACCAGCAATTGCTCCGTAAAGCACTGTGTTACCCACGATGATGTTTTGTGAAGTGTCACCACGGAATTCATGGTGCGCGAACAATCACTCGACCACCTGATAAACCTTTACCCACATAGTCATTGCCATCACCCACCAAGTCCATGGTCACGCCATGCGCCAAGAAGGCTGCAAAACTTTGACCAGCAGTACCATTCAATTGAATGTGAATCGTGTCATCAGGCAAGCCTTCATGACCATAACGTTTGGCCACTTCACCAGACAACATAGCACCGGCTGTACGGTTCACGTTCTTGATTGGTTGGATGAATGAAACTCGCTCACCTTTTTCTAAAGCGGCTTTTGATTTTTCAATCAAGGCATGATCCAAGGCTGTGCTTAAACCATGATCCTGAGTTTCAACTTGGAACTTAGGAACGCTTGCTGGAACATTCGGTGCTTGGAAAATCTTTGAGAAATCCAAACCGCGAGCTTTCCAGTGCTCAATGCTCTTCTTCGTATCTAAGAGTTCTGTGTGACCAATTAAATCGTCAAATTTGCGAATACCTAATTGCGCCATGATTTCACGAGCTTCTTCAGCGATGAAGAAGAAGAAATTCACCACGTGTTCTGGCTTACCTGAAAACTTCTTACGTAACTCAGGGTCTTGTGTTGCAACACCCACTGGGCAAGTATTCAAGTGACACTTGCGCATCATGATGCAACCCTCAACCACCAATGGTGCAGTGGCAAAACCAAATTCGTCGGCACCTAATAGAGCGCCGATTACCACGTCACGACCAGTTTTCATTTGTCCGTCTGCTTGCACACGAATACGGCTGCGCAAACCATTCAGCACCAATGTTTGCTGCGTTTCGGCAAGACCCAATTCCCATGGGCTACCAGCATGCTTGATGGATGACAAAGGTGATGCGCCTGTACCGCCATCGTGGCCAGCGATCACAACGTGATCTGCTTTTGCCTTAGCAACACCTGCAGCAACCGTACCAACACCCACCTCAGAAACCAACTTCACTGAAATGTCAGCGGTACTGTTCACGTTTTTCAAATCATGAATCAATTGAGCCAAATCTTCAATTGAGTAAATATCATGATGCGGGGGAGGAGAAATCAAACCAACGCCCGGTACTGAGTAACGCAATTTACCGATGTAATCTGATACCTTGCTACCAGGAAGCTGACCGCCCTCACCAGGCTTCGCACCCTGAGCCATCTTGATCTGAATTTGATCAGCAGATGTCAAATACTCAGCGGTCACACCAAAACGTCCTGAAGCAACTTGCTTGATCTTAGAGCGCAGTGAATCACCTTCGCTCAAAGGAATATTTGCTTCAATGACATCATCGCCAAGAATACTTGCAAGAGTCTCACCCTTCTTAACAGGGATGCCCTTTAATTCATTGCGATAACGCTTGTTATCTTCACCGCCTTCACCCGTATTTGATTTACCACCAATACGGTTCATAGCAATGGCTAAAGTGGTATGTGCTTCGTAAGAAATAGACCCAAATGACATTGCACCCGTAGCAAAACGCGCTAAAATGTTTTCCACCGGTTCTACTTCATCGATCGAGATAGCCTTGCTAGATTTGAATTTCAATAATCCCCGCAGCGTAATTGATTTTTTACTTTGGTCATCAATTAACTGTGCAT
>CALKUJ010000394.1 GCA_937996825.1 uncultured Polynucleobacter sp.
GGTCAACCAAATATCTAGGCCATTGGCCTGCCCCATCGCTCCGAAGCCCAACATGCCAGCAAACAAAATAGCAGCAGGTGCTCCAAAAGCATCTTTAGCGCCTTTTATAACGATGTCTCTGTTCAAACTCATGGGATGCAGTTTATTGGATTTTTATTTTGATACTTGATGTGATTGTGCCAAGGCCCACTCAATGTGTTCTTTCAATAGCTCGCTAGCCCCTGGCAAAGCTTGCTGTAAAGCAGTGATGATTTTTTCTTTACCAATGGCATCCATGCTTGATGATCTGAGCGCGTTACCCATGCCCACAGCAAGATTACGCCTCCAAGATTGATACCCAATCCTTCGAATGGGGCTGCCCTCGTGCTTAGATAAAAAATCGTCTTCTGACCAAGACCATAAATTCAATAAGTCAGCATGTTCTAAACCATGCCTTGGTAAAAAATCAGGCACTGAACTCAGTTGAGCAAATTTGTTCCACGGACAGACCAACTGACAATCATCACACCCATAAACTCGATTGCCCATCAATGGCCTCAGCTCCTCAGGAATAGACCCTTGATGCTCAATCGTCAAATAAGAAATACAACGTCGTGCATCCAATTGATAAGGTGCTGTGATGGCTTGAGTTGGGCAAATATTGATACAAGCAGAACATTCGCCACAATGACTGGTGATTGGTTCATCAACGGGGAATGGCACATCAACCAGGATCTCTCCCAAGAAAAACATTGATCCTGCCTCGCGATTGAGCAACAAGGTATGTTTACCTCGCCAACCCAAACCTGATTTATTGGCTAGCTCAACTTCCATGACCGGACCAGAATCAACGAATACCCGGTAACCAAAAGGGCCAATCTTTTTTTCAATCACATCAGCCAAGGATTGCAAACGCTGGCGCAACACCTTGTGATAGTCACGGCCTCTGGCATAGATTGCCACCACCGCCTGATCAGGCTGACCCCACCGATCGACTTCTTTATTGCGCCAATCCACGGCTTGGCGAATTTCAGAGGTGTCGGGCAAGTAATCCATGCGAACGGTCAGAACCCGAACGGTGCCAGGCTGCAATTCTTGAGGGTTGAGTCGCAAATGAGCCCGCTCCCTCATATAATTCATATCACCGTGACGACCTGCATCCAACCACTCTTTCAATCTTGGTCCTGCCACACTCAAATCTGTGTCAGAAACTCTGATATCGCCAAATCCCAAGTCAATGGCCTCACGCCTCAACCAAGAAATATCTTGGATGAAATCATCCTTGGCTGCCTGGGTTTGAGTCACCATTTTTGCTCCATGATGAGATTGTAGGGCCCAATGACAAAAGATACTCATCTGATCATTTCATCAAGAATCCTGTCTTCTGAGCAAGACACTGAAGCATTTGCTCTACAGCTTGCCAAACAGATTCAAAAAATTTACCAAGTTAAAAGTATTGACTTAAGCAAAGCACTTCATTTTTCTTTGCTAGGCGATCTTGGTGTTGGCAAAACTACTCTGACCAGACACATTCTTCGATCATTAGGGCATACAGGCAAAGTCAAAAGCCCTACTTATGGTTTGTGTGAGCCCTATCAATTGAATATCAACGCACAAAACAACACAAATGAATTAGCAAAAACAAATCTGCCTTTTCATCACTTTGATTTGTATCGCATGAGTTATGCCAAAGAATGGATGGACGCCGGGTTCAGAGATGTTTTCAGCGAACCAGGTATTTGCGTTGTTGAATGGCCAGAAAAGGCAGAAGGCACATTACCCAAGGCTGACTGGATCATCTCTTTATCGACCAATGATGATGAAACTCGAACACTCATGATCACCAGTCAATCAGATATTGGTGATGAACTGATCAAAGGATTTCAAGAAACATGAAATTCATTGGTGGCAATCGCACAAATAGACTTAAGCGACGCGAGCTTCTCAAAAGAATTGCTCAAACCAGCGCGCTGATTTTTTTAGGCCCCAGTCAAATTGCTTGGGGCGCAAAACTGGTGGCAGTTCGTATTTGGCCAGCTGAGGACTACACGCGCGTCACTCTGGAGTCAGATCAAGCATTAAAGGTCAGCCATCAACTTCTGACCAATCCACATCGTTTGGTGGTGGACGTTGAAGGTCTTGAACTCAATAACACCATCAAAGAATTGGTGGCAAAAGTTAATAGCAACGACCCCTACATTGCTCAAGTTCGTGTTGGTCAATTTCAACCAAAAGTTGTTCGCTTGGTTTTTGATCTGAAAGAAAGTATTCAGCCACAGCTGTTTACTTTAGACCCTGTGGGCAACTATCAGAATCGTTTGGTCTTTGACCTATACCCAACCGTGGCTCACGATCCATTGATGGAACTGGTCCGTCAAAGCGCCAAAAAAGAAGCTGCCTTAGATGCTGATGACCCGATTGGTGCGATTGCTAGACGAGAAGCTCAAAAAGCAGAAGCCAATAAACCGAATGAACTTGCTAAACCTGACAGCAAAGCCAGTAAACCAACTCATCGCAGACTTTTGACCATTGCCATTGATCCAGGTCATGGCGGTGAAGATCCCGGCGCCATTGGCAAAAGAGGTTCTCGAGAAAAAGACATCGTATTGGCCATCTCACGCAGACTGAAACAGAAGATTGAGTCAGAGCCTGACATGCGCACCTACTTAACGCGTGATGGCGATTACTTTGTGCCATTGCATGTGCGCGTCAATAAAGCGCGCCGCGTTCAAGCAGATTTATTTGTATCAATTCATGCGGATGCTTTTATCAAACCTCATGCACGAGGTGCTTCGGTATTTGCTCTATCCCAACAAGGAGCAACGAGCACGGCAGCCAGATGGTTGGCCAATAAAGAAAACAGTGCCGACTTGATTGGTGGCTTGAATATCAAGACACAAGACAAGCAAGTTGCCCAATTGCTTCTCGATATGTCAACCACAGCTCAGATCAAAGATAGCTTAAAGCTTGGTGATGCTGTTTTAAAACAAATTGGTGGCTTTGCAAAACTTCATAAACCACAAGTTGAACAAGCCAGCTTTGCCGTTCTCAAAGCACCCGATGTTCCATCGATTTTGATAGAGACTGCATTCATCAGCAATCCTGAAGAAGAGGCTAGATTAAATGATCATGAGTACCAAGAGCAGATTGCCCAAGCCATTCTAAAAGGCATTCGCAACTACTTTGCCAAGAACCCACCAGTGGCCAAAAGTAGGCAAATCTAGCTCTAATTTAAAAAGTCCGCTATAATCTTTGTTTTTGCAAGATTGGGTCGGTAGCTCAGTCGGTAGAGCAGCGGACTTTTAATCCGTTGGTCGCGAGTTCGAGTCTCGCCCGACCCACCAAACACAAAAAGCCTCATCATTTTGATGGGGCTTTTTTATTACCTATTCATCCTTGATAGCTGGATAGCGTTTGCGCACCAATTTCAAAAGACAAGGGCCCAATAAAGAAGAAATGCCGTGTCGATACTTGGCGAAAAACCAGTAACTCGGCTTCAGTATGGGCATCATCCAAGGTCTTGTAAAAATCCAAGCCAATGTTTTCAAATCAGCTCTGCGATAAGCTTCCCCAAAAACAGCAACGCCATTGATTGGTGACTCTCCCTCAACTTGACCATACATTTTTGCCAAAGCTTCTTTGCAAGACACACCCACTTTTTGGGGATCATAGTTGGCAGAGTTGATATCTACAAAAATCAACAAGCCGGCTTGATTGCGTGACTTCAGAAAAGTGATCTCTGCCAAACATAATGGGCAAGCACCATCGTAGAAAAGCGTGAATGGTTTGAGTGAAGTGGCAGATTTAGCAGATGAGCTCATATCTTTCAGTGTAATCTTTATCAGAGGTGTTTGCTTTGGGGCTTTAGGCGAGCAATCACACAAATAGAAGAAAACCAATACACTGATGTCATTGTTAACAGATTAGTAGAATTTCATGACACTCAAGCAAGCCCACAATCACGCAGCGCAAGAAGTGACCCTCAATGTATTTGGTGAGCCAATCGTTCCCTGTTCATTCGACCCACTCACTGGATTTTTCAGAGACGGTTGCTGCAAAACAGATGCTCAAGACAAAGGCAGTCATTTGGTGTGCGCCGTTGTGACAGATGAATTTTTAGAATTCAGTCTTCAAAGAGGCAATGATTTGATCACACCTCGTCCAGAGTGGGCATTTCCTGGTTTGGTGGCAGGTGATCAGTGGTGCTTATGTTTGAATCGCTGGAGAGAAGCTCTCGCAGCTAATTGCGCGCCCCTGATAAAACTAGAAAGCACTCACATCAATGCACTTGAGTTCGTTGACCTTGAAACACTCAAGCAATATGCAGCCAAAGACGCTCTGATTTGATTGAGCTTTCAACAAAACCTCCAAAAGAAAATTTACTAGAGCAAAAATTCATTTTGATTAGATTGAATAAATATGGCTTAATATGGAAGAGTAAGCATATTAATGAAGTATCTTAAGGAGGTTCAATGAAAGTTCTTGTATCGATTGACGGCTCAAAGCACAGCATCAAAGCAATTGATTATTTGATTAAAAATGCATCAATGTTTGAAGGCAAAGGATCTGGCTTAATCGTTTTGCATGTTGAACCAAACGTGATCCCACCTGAAGTTACACAATATATTTCCAAAAAATCTATTGCTGACTGGTACGCTGATCAAAGCAAAGCCGCTGTTAAAGCAGCCACTGCTAAATTAGACAAGGCAAAAGTGCCTTACAAACTGATTCAGAAAATTGGTCATGTGGCAGACACCATCCTTGATGAAGCCAAGACAGGGAAAGCAGAAATGATTGTGATGGGTTCTCATGGTCGCAGCTCTTTGATGAGCCTCATCATGGGTTCAGTGACATCTCAAGTATTGGCTCAATCTAAACAACCTGTTTTGATCATCAAATAAATTGAATCAAAACAGCTGAACTACAGCTAGTTAACAAAAAGCCACTTAGCAAAACTAAGTGGCTTTTTTAATGCATCGTTAATTCTGAGTTATTTCTTCTTACCCAAGCGACCCTCAGTACCATTCAGTAAATTTTTAATGTTTGACTGATGGCGCCAAATCAATAAAGCACTCATCAGAAAAATAGCCAAGGCCATTGGCTGTATGCCAAACAAGAAAACAAAATAAACAGGGGCAAATAGTGCCGCAACCAAAGCTGCCAAAGATGAGTATCTTAAGAAAACTGCCACGATCAACCAGGTTGATAAAGTTGTCAGGCCAAGCACCCAATTAATCGCTAGAAGAATGCCCAAAGCTGTGGCGACACCCTTACCACCCTTGAAACCATGAAAAACCGGGAACACATGGCCCATAAATGCGGCCACTGCCACTGCCGGTAAAACCCAAGAATCAATATCAACACCTACCAAAGCTCTAGCAAGAACAACTGCAACATAACCTTTGGCCGCATCACCCAAAAGAGTAAGAACAGCAGCAGCCTTACTACCTGTTCTCAACACATTGGTGGCACCGGGATTACCAGAACCATAACTGTGTGGATCAGGTAAACCCATGAGCTTGCTCACAAGCACCGCAAATGAGATAGAACCGATCAAATACGCCATTAAAACCACTAAACCACTGAACATGAATTGGTTCATATGCTTGCCCTTGGATGATGCTGTTGATGAATTGTTTTCAGACGTTCACGTGCCACGTGGGTGTATATCTGAGTCGTTGAAATATCTGCATGCCCTAATAATAATTGCACCACACGCAAATCAGCGCCGTGATTCAGCAAATGAGTGGCAAATGCATGACGAAGTGTGTGTGGTGACAAAGGCACATTGATATTTGCAATCGTGGCATATCGCTTGATGATGTGCCAAAAAGCTTGGCGAGTCATACCATCGCCCGTATGGCGCGCTAAAAATAAATACTGACTCGAAGAATGTTGCTTAGAAGAACTGAGAAGTTGAGGTCTGGACTCTTCAAGGTACCTCTTTAGCCAGCCTGCAGCTTCCATACCAAATGGCACCAATCTCTCTTTACCGCCCTTACCACTGACCACGCGCACAATACCTTCATTCAAACCAACTTCAATGGTTTTTAATGACACGATCTCCGAGACGCGCAAACCACTGGCATACATCAGCTCCAGCATGGTTCTGTCGCGCACCCCCAATGATGTCTCTAAATCGGGGGCGGCGAGCAAAGATTCCACCTGCGACTCACTGAGCGTCTTCGGAAAACGTGGGGCTTGTTTTGCAGCTCTTAAATTAAGACATGGATCTGCTTTGATTAAATTTTTACGTATGCCTAAACGATAAAAGCGTCTAAGAACTGTCAAACGACGATTGGCTGTAGTCGCTTTATCTGATCGTCGATGAGCGATGTATGCCATCACATCAGCAGCATTGGCATCGTAGATGAACTTATGACGATCAGCGTCCAACCATTTAGAAAAAATATTCAAATCTTGTCGATAGGCACTCAGGGTATTTTTAGATAGGCCATCTTCCAACCAGCAAGCATCGCAGAAAATATCAACCGCTTCCATGCTTCTGATCAATACTTTGCTGATAGGGGCATCATCCTGAAATTGCTCTTCAATATCAGTTTTTCTGCCAGAAGTTGTTTTTTTGACTACCATTGAGCTTTTATTCTAAAAGAGACCCTGTGAATACTGCATTTTTACTACTCCCAGACTTCCTGCTCATTTTGCTGGGTTTCTTATTGGTGCGCTACACAGTTTTAGACAAAACAGTCTGGGAGAGTGTTGAAAAGCTCGTTTATTACCTTCTTTTCCCAGCCCTTTTATTTCATTCGATCAATCAAACCCACTTTGATTGGGGTGGTACCAGCAATATGTTGTTAGTTGCCGCTGTGGCCTTCTTCAGTGCCATGGCCCTGAGCTTTGCTGCCAAATGGATTTTCAAACCATCTTCCATGAGCTGGTCCTCAGGCTTTCAAACAGCTTTTCGTTTTAACTCTTACATTGCCTTTGCTGCTGCTGGTCGCTTAGCGGGTGAAGAAGGTGTGGCATTGATGGCCATCACCACTGGATGCTTTGTTCCCGTTGCAAATGGATTTGCCGTTTGGGCCTTGGCAAAAAATTCTGAATCTCACATTTTCAAAGAACTTTTAAGAAATCCTTTGATCATCGCAACCACATTAGGACTCATCAGCAACATTCTGGGTTTAAAACTACCTGAACCGATTGCGCTTGCCATGTCACGTTTAGGTGCTGCATCCATTGGCCTTGGACTTCTCACTGTTGGCTCTGGTTTGATGTGGATACAAAGCAAAAAAGATGGTGCGCTGATTGCTTACTGGAGTGCAATC
>CALKUJ010000395.1 GCA_937996825.1 uncultured Polynucleobacter sp.
AGGCAGTAGTCTGTCCGATTCCACCTTCTAAAGCTGTCAACGATCCAGAGTATGACAATCGAATGTCTCAGATTGCCAATGGAGCCTGTCAAGGTACTTCGTCTTTTTACTGCGAACTAGTGCAGCAAACACAGTCGTACGCCACTGCTCATCATCAGCAAGATGGTGCCTTCACCTCTGAAGACGTAGACACCACTTGAACGCGGTAATGCCGCAAGACTGGCTGCATCAATCTTGTGATTTGCGAGAGACGGATCGGACTGGCTCATATGAGCTTGTGTAAATTGAAAGTCACTACGCCCCATACTGTGAAGTCATCGGCTTCCTTGATGACGATGGCAGGGTAGAGGGGGTTTTCAGCTATGAGCTTCACAACGCCGCCACGCTTGTACAAACGCTTAACTGTGAATTCGTTGTTGAGTACTGCCAGCACGATATGGTTGTGCTTGGGCTCAATGCTGCGGTCAATCAAAAGTCGATCGCCTTCATAGATTCCAATGCCCGTCATGCTGTCGCCCGCCACGCGGAACACATGAGTGGCGTCCCCATTGCGGATCAGGTGTTTGTTCAGATCAATGCGCTTTTGGGCGTGGTCAGCGGCAGGGCTTGGAAAGCCCGCAGGAACCGACCAGCCGCACACATTCAACAGCATAGGGTTGGCTTGAATAGGGGCTGGGTTAGGTGTGGAAATCGACAAATTTGGCATAATTGCAAATACTGTAATTAAATACAGTAAACTTGTAAATACCCACCGAGCAATAACCTCAAAAGCGGCCGTTACCAATTTGGAAGCGTTGACTGATGTCATGTCGCAATTTAGAGTTTGCGCCATGTACAAGGATCCACGATGAGCAATGTTGAACAGGCCCAGCGCCGTAAAGTTGGACGCCCATCGCAAGATGGATTGCAACATCCTGAGATGCTCTTGCGACGCATGCATGCTGTGTGGATGTTTCAGAAACTCCGAGCAGACGGAGCCAAATTTGAGTCAGCTGTCGACGAAACACGCTGCTACTTGAAAGAAAAATTTGGTCTCAAGAAAGTAAGTGCTGCGATGGTTAAAACGATCATTGCTGAGACGATGCCGAAAGATGCTGACGAGCAGTGGAGTGTGCAAATCAGCAAAGACCCTGTCACGGGAGCAGAGCGCGGAGCACTCAGTTTTATTCCTAAGAAAATTTATCCCAGAGCTAATCGCGTCTCTTAAAACTCTGAAAACTAAAAATCGCTACCTAATAGATTGCGAATAATTTTTCTGACTAAAACATAGTTGGTTTCAGGCACTCGAACGTGCATTAACGCACTTAAATTCGCGGCATTCAAGAAAGGAGTGCCGCCATGCAAGCGCATCAAATCGTTCATAAGCCAAGCATTAATACGCAGCTGATCATCACCCATGCGTCAGTCCATCAACTCAAAGCCGACCCTAATAACCCTCGTAAACACAGCGACCGTCAGCTCAAAGCGCTGACCAAAAGCATCAAGGCTTTTGGGTTCAATATCCCGATTGCAGTGAACGCCAGTAATCAGGTCATCGCAGGTCACGCACGCCTTGAAGCTGCAAAGCGCATGGGATTGTCAGAAGTCCCCGTGATTCGTTTAGATCATCTCAGTGATGAGCAAGCTAGAGCATTTTTGATCGCAGACAACCGCTTGTCTGAAATGTCTGAGTGGAACGATGAACTGCTAGCGATTCAGCTCAAAGAGCTCTCGGTTCTGAATCTCGATTTCGATCTTGAGGCTACAGGTTTCACCATGGGTGAAATCGATCTGCACATCGAAGGCTTGAACAACAAAGAAGAGGAAGATGATTCGCCAGCGATGCCACCACCCGGACCACCTGTCACGCAGCCTGGTGATTTGTGGCTATTGGGCTCGCATCGATTGCTCTGCGGCAATGCGCAAAGCCCAGTGGACTTCGAAACCCTGATGACAGGACGCCAAGCAGGAATGGTGATCTCTGATCCACCTTTCAATGTCCGAGTTGACGGTCATGTGGGGGGCAAAGGCAAGATCAAACACCGCGAGTTTGGTATGGCCAGTGGCGAGATGTCAGAAGCGGAGTTCACGGGCTTTCTTAAAACGACGTTTGAGCTCATGTGTCGCCACAGCAGTGACGGCTCAATTCACACCATCTTCATGGATTGGCGCCACCTTGGAGAAATCCTCGCTGCGGGCAACACCACCTATACCGAGTTCATGAATCTGTGCGTCTGGGCTAAACACCAAGCGGGGATGGGAAGCCTCTATCGCTCACAGCATGAGCTGGCATTGATTTTTAAAAACGGCAAATCACCTCATCAAAACAACATCCAGTTAGGACGCTTTGGGCGTTACCGAACCAATGTGTGGCAGTACCCGGGTATTCAAAGCATGCGCAAGGGCGAGGAGGGCGACTTGCTGGCACTGCATCCCACAGTCAAACCCGTTCGCATGATTGCCGACGCCATTCTTGATGTGTCTAAGCGGGGTGACATCGTGTTGGATCCATTTTTAGGCAGCGGAACCACCTTATTGGCTGCCGAGCGGGTAGGGCGTATCTGTTACGCAATGGAGCTCGATCCGCTTTATGTGGATACAGCCATTCGCCGTTGGCAGATGGTTACTGGAATGGACGCTGTCTCATCAGTCAATGGTGTGACATTCACCCAGCGTGAGGAATCTGTACAGACCTCAGTAGAAGTGGATGCGGTATGAGTAGTTTGGGAAACGACCATGAGTCCAACTCAACAAGCTACGACGTGGGGTATGGCAAGCCTCCTAAAGACACCCAATTCAAAGCTGGTAGGTCTGGCAACCCGAAGGGGCGTCCCAAAGGTGCTCGCAGCGCCATCACCATTTTGAACAAAGCACTGGAAGAAAAAGTCGTGGTGCAAGAGAACGGTCGCCGTCACACACGTAGCAAGGTGCAGGTGATGTGTACGCAATTGGCTAACAAGGCAGCTGGTGGGGACTTATCCGCCTTGCGTCTTGTCTTTGCACTCGCTGGACAACTCGATCCATCAGTCGAAGCTGTGAACCCAGACAAGTTGGCAGATCAGGAAGTCATTCGCCAATTGGTTGAGCGAATCAAAAAGACCTGACCTGACTAAACCCACTCAAACATCAAAAGACTCATCATGGAATTTTCAGAAGAAGAATTCGCTGCCTTGCAGCGTTCGCACTTGGGCGTGTTTGCAGAGCGGTGTTTTGTACACCTCAATCCCGGGGTTAAATACCTGCACAACTGGCACTTGGACCTTATCGCCGATCGTCTTGAAAAAGTCGCCCGAGGCGAAATCAAACGGTTGATCATCAATGTGCCACCACGCTCGATGAAGTCGATCATGGCTTCGGTGGCTTTTCCTGCGTGGATTCTTGGTTTGGGGCCGACGAAGTCACTTATCTGCGTGAGTTACAGCCAGGACCTGTCGGACAAACATGCCGAAGACACTCGGGCAGTCATGCAAAGCTCTTGGTACCAGTCGACTTTTCCAACGCGGCTTATGAGTAAGCGTCCGTCGGCTGCTTTGCTTAAAACGACGAAGGGTGGGGTGCGCCGTGCTACTTCCGTGGGAGGCACGCTCACTGGTCTTGGTGCAGACATCATCCTGATTGATGACCCTTTAAAACCCGATGATGCAAGACGCGCAGCGCGTAAGAGTGCGAATGACTGGTTAGACAACACCTTGCTTAGTCGTCTCAACAACAAGCAAGACGGGGCGATCGTCATCATCATGCAGCGTTTGCACTTAGACGACTTGGTGGGGCACGTGTCCCAGCACGGTGGATGGGAGGTTATCAATCTTCCTGCAATCGCTCAAGAGGATGAGAGTTTTAACTACCTCACTTGGCAAGGTCAGGAACAACACACTCGCAAAGCAGGTGAGGTTCTTCAGCCACAGCGTGAACCCATGGAAATCTTGGAGATGCTCAGAAAGCAAATGGGCTCATACGAGTTTGCAGGGCAGTACCTCCAACAGCCAATCCCGGAGGATGGCGTCATAGTGAAGCACTCTTGGTTGCATCGCTACGAACTGCAAGACAAGCCACTTAAGTTCGAACAAATCATTCACAGTTGGGATACAGCAAGTAAAGCCACTGAGCTCTCAGACTTCAGTGTTTGCACAGTTTGGGGCGTTTTGGACAAACGGATTTATCTACTTGAAGTGTTCCGTGAGCGATTAGAGTTTCCAGATCTCAAACGCAAGGTGATTGATCTCTACAGAAGGGACAACCCGCAGACCATCCTGATTGAGGATCAAGCATCAGGGATTCAGCTGATCCAAGAGCTCAAAGAGCAACGCATTTACTGCGTCAAAGCCGTGAAGACGCAAACGGACAAGGTAATGCGGCTGAAAGGTCAGACAGCTCGTATTGAGAATGGAGAAGTTCTTTTCCCCAAAGAGGCGCCATGGCTGGATGCCTACATCGCTGAGATAACAGTTTTTCCGAATGGCCGAAATGACGACCAAGTGGATTCAACCTCACAAGCATTGGAATGGATCAATACAGCGCCCACGAATACGGGACTGATCGAGTACTACCGGATTGAGGTTGAAAAGATGAGGAGTGGGGGGCATCTCAATTGTTAGATGCATAGATATGAATTTCTGACGCCCGTTATTACTTTGAAAGAAGCCAGCTAACCAAGGTTACGTGTTTCTTGATGTGAATCCTTCTTGGGGATTCACATCAAGGGAGGTCACTGAAACGCTCGTTTTGTTTGCCTGTTGTTGCTCAAATCTTCTATCAACTCACGTTTTTCAAGAGAGAGAGCTGTCGTCGACCCGTTAGGTTCGCTAAACAAAGTCGAAAGGTCTTTGCTTAAAATTAAACTTCTGAAAGCATGACGATCTTCGCAGTCAAATTCAGTGTTGGTTTGTCAAGCAAAAGATTCTTCACAGTAGAAAAATAACCAAAGTAGGTTGAAAACACAAAAACGTTGCGATGAATCTACGCCGATTAATTATTTTTTGGGGATTTGCTTTCGTAAGCCTGTGGAGCATAGGAATAGCCTCAGCCCAAAACTTAGTAACGGCACAGGCATTTTGGGAAGACAAGACAGGCTTAGCAGATTTCGCCCAAGCCCGTACGCAAGACTACACCCCATACGACGATGTGCTGAGTCGAGGCTACACCGCATCGGCTACTTGGGTGCGTGTGCGTATTCAGCACGTACCTGCGTCTGACTCGGCACGGCACATTGTGTTGCGGGTTCAACCCAACTATTTGGATGAGGTGCGCTTATTCGACCCACTTGACCCACGAGATGCGCCACGCCTGGTAGGCGACCGCTTTGCCTATTCTGACCAAGAATACAAATCGTTTTTTTTCGGCTTTGTGCTGCCTGCCAGCACACAAGATCGCGATGTATGGCTGCGTCTCAAGACAAGTAGCAGCACCAAAATCGCCGTGGATGCATTTGATGAAACGCAAATTCGTGCGGTTGAAGGGCGAGCTTTGGTTTTGGGCGTTTTGTCGCTCAGCTTGACGGCGTTTTACATACTCTTTGTGCTCATTAGTTGGGTTTTTGAGCGGGAGCGTTTGTATCTCATCTTTCTGCTTCGCACAGTCATTCTGACGCTTACGATCGGTTTAGAGTTTGGCTTTTTTCGTGTGTTAATGGCTTCTTGGATATCGCCCAGCCTGTTGGATGTTGCTTATAGTTTTTTTATTATCAGTTCGGTTTTGTTGGGGTTTATTTTTGAACTCGAGATGTTGCGTGAGTACGGCCTCAAGCGATGGGTCCGTTATGCCAGCTTGTGTATTTACGGTGGAAGCTGCGTTTCTCTATTGCTGCTTGCAATGGGGGCAACGCAAATGGCGCTTGGGTTAACTGCTTGCTGGGTTGTGTTGATCGTCGTAATGCTTTTATTAACGAGTCTTTTGGGTGTCAAAAATAGCTATGCCACTACCCGTGAAACCGTCATTCACTTGCATCGTTATTGGTTTTCTCTTTACTATTTTTTCTTGTGCGTGTATTTGCTAAGCATGCAATTTCTGACACTTGGTTGGATTTCATTAAAAGTCCCTGCAGTGGCTATCACGGTTGTGTTGTCAGTTCTGCCCTACGCATTTTTTTCAAGCACGGTGTTGATGCTCATCATCCTGTTTCGTGCCCGCGAAATTCGCAAAGGTTTACAGCTGGCGCAATTTAATCTGTCGCTGTCAATCGAACGTGAGCAATCTGAGCAACTGCGTCGGCGTGAACAAAGTGACTTGATGAATATGTTGATGCACGAAATTCGTAACCCGCTGGCTGTGTTGGATGCCGCTCAACACACCACACACGCGAACACCCCCGTGCTTGTGCGACGAAACATTGATGAAATTCGTCATCTCCTTGACCGCATGCTCAAAATCGATCAACTCAGCGGCGAGCAATTTCACATTCATCCACACACTTTTTTATTCAGTGATTGCTTGATTCAGGTGATAGACGACATGCACATCGACCCACAGCGTTTGGTGTTGATGGGGTTGAGTGAGGACCAGTCGGTGTACACGGACCAAGACTGCTTGCGCGTCATCTTGGGCAATCTCTTGGGTAACGCTTTCAAATACGGGGCGCTCGAATCGCCCGTTGAATTGAAGGTGCTGAACGAACCACAAGGCTTTGGCGCGACCGTGACAAACCGTATCGGCCCAAGCGGTGTGCCTGACCCTCAGCGGGTATTTGACAAATACTACCGAAGCGAAGGCGCCAAAAAGCTGTCTGGTACCGGCATGGGGCTTTATCTGGTGCAACAGCTCACACAACGTCTAGGGGGGAAGTGCCACTGCCGGGTCGCAGGCGAGCACATTCAATTTGAGGTTTGGCTGCCTTGTGTTGAGGATAAAAGTTCATTTTCTGAAATGATTTGAAATGTTCTGAAGTAAATCAGTCCTACATTTCTTGCCATGACTGCTCGCTTGAATATTGCGCTGATTGAAGACAACGTTGATTTTCAAATGTTGCTTACCCAAATTTTGGAGGGCAGCGGCTATGCCGTGTCAGCCTATGAATCCGTAGAGCGCATGCTGGAGCAACGCAACGACGACTTCGAGTTCGATGTGTTCTTGCTCGACTTGAACTTGCCAGGCGAAGATGGCTTGAGTTTGTCGCGCCGCTTGCGCCAAGCGTCACCTCAAGTAGGCATCGTCATGCTCACAGCGCGAGATGCGCATCACGACCGTGTGAAGGGCTACGACGCCGGTGCCGATTTGTACCTTGCCAAACCTGTGCACATCCCCGAATTGTTGGCAGCTATGCGTCGGTTTGCTGAACGGTTTGGCGT
>CALKUJ010000396.1 GCA_937996825.1 uncultured Polynucleobacter sp.
CATGAGCCCAACATACAAATTGCTAAATTATTAGCCGCCGCTCTTCAAGTTCCATTGGCATATCTGTATTGTGAAAAAACCCTTATCGCTAAGTTTTTATTAGCGCTTCATGATTCAAGTGATGAGGATTTAGAACAACTCCTCGAACTTGTAGAGAAATTCCATTTAACGAAGGATGGACTCAAGTAATCTAAATTTATGCACCTAATGCTGCGCGAACAAGCTCCACATTAGGTCAATTGCTTGAGCAGCCAGCACCGAGCGAATTAGGGACAATCATCATTACGTTGGCCCTCACTCAGCTGAGTATTAATGCACTTCAACGGTAACATTGCGTCGCAAGTTCTTAGCTACAACTCGAACCTATCCAACTTTGGTCTCAGCGATCTACTCAACATCGTATGAAGGGATCAACTCATCCTTAGATAATGCCAAACGAATAGTAGTTTGACGCAGCTTCTCCAAGTAAAGCCAGCAGCTACGATGCAATACAGCCCCCATAGGCTTGTTTTTCTTAACCGTCTTACCCTTTTGTATGTGGGCGTACAAAACTGGCTCTCCGCCCAAATCATGGACCTCTATGTGACGCCACTCTAGGTATTCCATCTCCGTACCCGGGCGCATTCCGGTTGCCGCCGCAAATGGCACATAGACAGACAAGAGCTCACGTAGGTTACGGGTTCGGCCAATTCGCCCTTCCTGTACCCAAGCAGGTAGCTTTTCAAGAATGTGTTCGATCTCTTTAGCTGAGAAGTCAGGTCGACGCCCGCCCTGCTCCCCTGTGTTCTTTAACACTGGCTTTTGAAGGCTAGTCATGTAGCCACGCTCTATGGCTTCGTCAAATATTAGGTTCAGCGCAGCGTTGTGATTGTTCTGGGCGCTGCCAGATAGTTCTCGTCCAACTTTTTCACGGCGCCAGACATGGAATTCTGAGATGACCGATGGCTTGATGCCGTCTACGTTAACCACTGCTACAACACCACCAATGATGGCTGGAAACTGCACCAAACCGTCTTTTTCTAAATCTTCAAACTTAACAGGCGCATCAGATGCACCGAAGTCTACAGTTTTAGCTTTGATCTGCTTGATACCACCAGATGAACCGATTGATTGATAGTTCAAACCTGTTTTTGTTTTAGCTTTGTATGCCTCAGCCCATTTTGCATAAATTGGGTAAGGGAATGTAGCACCAGCGCCTGTGATATCGGCAGCCATGGCTGAAGTAACTGTTGTTAAAGCAACAACACCAGCTACTAATGTTTTTGTGAATAACGCTTTCATATATTTTCCTCATTCAATGACGCACATCGCGACATAAGGGAAGATACCTAGCAATTATGAAAGTTTTGTGACATTCACAATCAGAACATGAAAATTTCAATAAATTTATAAATATATAAATAAATCAAATACTTATAAATATGAAGTGCAATGAATTAATTGCCAAAAAGCAGTCGAATACCCATAGAAAACCATCTGTTTTGGGTGTTGTATGACGATTTTGTACCTGTTGTGAGATCTACCTGAAACCTATTTGGCATCAA
>CALKUJ010000397.1 GCA_937996825.1 uncultured Polynucleobacter sp.
CTGATGTGACTTTGCCTGTTGCCTCATTTAGCCCTCTGTACGAGCAGATTAAGGCGATGATTTTGGCTAGTTTGCAAGCCTCTGAATGGCTTCCAGGGGAGGCTATTCCCAGTGAAATGGAGCTGGCAGCCCGTTATGCCGTCAGTCAGGGTACGGTTCGCAAGGCAATTGATGAGCTTGCCGCCCAAAACCTCCTAGTTCGTCGCCAAGGCAAGGGTACTTTTGTTGCCACCCATCAAGAGGATGACTGGCAGTACCGGTTTTTACGCTTAGCCCCAGACTCCGGTGAGAAATTTCACCTTACCAATCAGTTTTTATCCTGCGAAAACACCAAAGCAAGCCCTTATGTGGCCAATTTGCTTAAATTAAAGGCAGGCGACCCCATCATTCATATCGACCGGGTGCAGAGCTTCGCGGGCAAACCCATTGTTTTTGAAGAGATTTTTCTTCCTGGGGCGCGCTTTAAGGGCTTGGATCTAGAAGTCCTCAATGCTTGGCATGGCCCGGTATATGCCTTTTATGAGGGTCAGTACGCAACTCACATGGTGCGCGCGGAGGAAAAGATCAAGGCTGTAGCTGCTGATGAGACTTTAGCGAAGCACCTGCATTTAGCGCAGGGCGCGCCACTCCTTTCCGTGGAGCGGGTGGCTTTTACCTACGGGAATAAACCAGTAGAAATTCGTCACGCTAGATACGACACTTCAGAGCAGCATTACGAGAACAAATTGAACTAAGCAAATCAGTAAAAACCAGTAATTAACCCCTTTAAACGCCAAAAAATCCCCACCACCCCTAAGGTTTCCAATAGAATATGTTGCGATACAACAAAACCACACTGAACCTCCACCTAAAGATAGAGATTACCCATGGTTGATTCACAGCAAAATGTAAAAAAAGATAGACCTGTTTACAAAAATATTGGTCTTGCGCAATTGATCAAGTACCGCCTTCCTTGGGCCGGTAAAGTTTCAATTCTTCATCGTATTAGCGGAGCAGCACTGTTTTTGATGTTGCCTTTCTTGCTATATCTCTTGGATCAAAGTCTTGCTTCCGAAGTGAGCTATCAAAAGTTCCAGGCAATCACTGGCCACGTTCTAGTGAAAATTATTTGCCTTGGCTTGATCTGGTCTTTCTTGCACCATTTCTGCGCAGGTATTCGCTACCTCCTCTTGGATTTAGAGATCGGTGTTGAAAAGGTTGATGCAAACCGCTCAGCGATCTTTGTATTTTTCTTGGGTCTCGCTTTGACTGCGGTTGTCGGTCTCAAATTATTCGGCTTGTACTAAGCGCACATCATTTAAGGAAATTTCATGCCTATTTATCAAATTGGACCAAAGCGCTTAGTTGTAGGCGCTCATTACGGCCTTAAAGAGTGGATCATTCAACGCGTAACAGCAATTGTGATGGTGGTATTCACAGTTGTTTTGTTGGTTGACTATTGCGTTACCGGTAGCGCAACTTATGAAGGTTGGGCTGCTTTGTTTAGCAACCAATTCATGAAGTTATTGACGCTGTTGGCATTCATCAGCTTGTTCTATCACGCTTGGATTGGTATCCGCGACATCTGGATGGATTACATCAAGCCCGTCAGTATTCGTTTAACACTGCAAGTGTTGACCGTGTTGTATCTCGTAGCCTGTGCGGCCTATGCCGTTCAAATTTTGTGGAAAGTGTAATTCGATGACTGCAATTAAAAAATCATTGCCACGCCGCCGTTTTGATGCGGTGATTATTGGAGCAGGTGGTTCAGGTATGCGCGCTTCATTGCAGTTGGCTGAAGCCGGCTTGAATGTTGCTGTACTGACTAAAGTTTTCCCAACACGTTCACATACTGTTGCTGCACAAGGTGGTATCGGTGCTTCATTGGGCAACATGAGTGAAGACAATTGGCACTATCACTTTTATGACACCATCAAAGGTTCTGACTGGTTAGGTGACCAAGATGCGATCGAGTTCATGTGTCGTGAAGCTCCAAAAGTGGTTTATGAGCTAGAGCATTACGGTATGCCTTTTGACCGCAATCCAGACGGCACGATTTATCAGCGCCCATTCGGTGGTCACACCGCTAACTACGGTGAAAAAGCTGTACAACGCGCTTGTGCTGCTGCTGACCGTACAGGCCACGCTTTATTGCACACGCTTTATCAGCGTAACGTGCGCGCCAAGACACACTTCTTCGTTGAGTGGATGGCTCTAGACATCATCCGTGACTCTGAAGGTGATGTGGTTGGTGTAACAGCATTAGAAATGGAAACTGGAGAAGTGCATATTCTTCAGGCTAAGTGCGTGATGTTTGCAACTGGTGGTGCTGGCCGTATTTGGCAAGCTTCAACCAATGCCTTCATCAACACAGGTGACGGTATGGGTATGGCAGCGCGTGCTGGTGTACCACTAGAAGACATGGAGTTCTGGCAATTCCACCCAACTGGCGTAGCTGGTGCGGGTGTGTTGTTGACTGAAGGTTGTCGTGGTGAAGGTGCGATTCTTTTGAACAGCTCTGGCGAGCGATTCATGGAACGTTATGCGCCAACTCTTAAGGATCTAGCACCAAGAGACTTCATCTCTCGTTGTATGGACCAAGAGATCAAAGAGGGACGCGGTTGTGGTCCAAACAAAGACTACATCGAACTCGACTTAACTCACTTGGGCGCCGACACGATTCACAAGCGTTTGCCATCTGTTTACGAGATCGGTATCAACTTCGCTAACGTGGACGTAACGAAGAACCCAATCCCAGTTGTACCAACGATTCACTACCAGATGGGTGGTATTCCAACTAACATTCATGGTCAAGTGGTAGCTCCTAAGAACGGTAACCCGAACGAAATCATCAATGGCTTCTACGCGATGGGTGAGTGCTCATGCGTATCAGTGCACGGTGCTAATCGTTTAGGTACTAACTCATTGTTAGACTTGTTGGTATTCGGTCGTGCTGCTGGTAACCACGTTGTTGAAACAGCGTTGAAGCAAAAAGAGCACAAGCCACTTCCAGCAGATGCTGCTGATAGCTCATTGGCTCGTTTGGCAAAATTGGACAACTCAACATCTGGTGAGTACACACAAGATGTGGCCAATGACATTCGTAGCACGATGCAAAAGCATTGCGGTGTGTTCCGTACTCAAGAACTCATGGACGGCGGCGTTACCAAAATGGCTGCAATCACTGAGCGCGCAAAGAACATTCACTTGAAAGACAAGTCAAAAGTGTTCAACACAGCTCGTATCGAAGCTCTTGAATTAGAGAACTTGGTTGAAGCTGCAAACGCCACCATGATTTCAGCTGCTGCTCGTAAAGAAAGTCGTGGTGCTCACGCTCACGATGATCATCCTCAGCGTGATGATCAGCAATGGATGAAGCACACACTTTGGTATAGCGAAGGCAACAAGCTTGATTACAAGCCTGTGAAGTTAACTCCGCTGACCGTTGAATCTATTCCACCAAAAGTTCGTACTTTCTAAAAGTATTAAGGAAGAAACATGAGCGATACACGTATATTTGAAGTCTACCGTTACGATCCAGAAGTCGACGCAGCGCCACGCATGCAAACCTATGAAGTGGTGTTGGATGGCTCTGAGCGCATGTTGTTAGATGCGTTGATGAAGCTAAAGAAAATGGATGAGACTTTGTCTTTCCGCCGCTCTTGCCGCGAAGGCGTTTGTGGTTCTGATGCCATGAACATCAACGGTAAGAATGGTTTGGCTTGCTTGACCAATATGTTGACTTTGCCAAAGAAGATTTCTTTGCGCCCACTACCTGGTTTGCCAGTGGTGCGTGACTTGATCGTTGACATGACTCAGTTCTTCAAGCAATACCACTCGATTCGTCCATATTTGGTGAACGACACACCGCCTCCTGAGAAAGAGCGTTTGCAAAGTCCAGAAGAGCGTGAAGAGTTGGATGGTTTGTATGAGTGCATCTTGTGTGCTTCATGCTCAACATCTTGCCCATCATTCTGGTGGAACCCTGATAAATTTGTGGGCCCAGCTGGTTTGTTGCAAGCCTATCGTTTCATTGCTGACAGCCGTGACCAGGTGACATCAGAGCGTTTGGATAACTTAGAAGATCCATACCGTTTGTTCCGTTGCCACACCATCATGAACTGTGTGGATGTTTGTCCTAAGGGATTGAACCCAACAAAGGCGATTGGTAAGATCAAAGAGTTAATGGTTCGCAGAGCTGTTTAATGCCGATACCATCTGAAACCTTGTCGCTCTTGCGTTGGCGTGCGCGACGAGGTTTGCTAGAAAATGATTTGATGATGGAGCGCTTCTTTGAGCGCTTTCATGATCAGATTGAAGAGAGTGACTTAGAGCCTCTCAATGCTTTGCTAGATTTAAGTGACAATGACTTGATGGATTTGTTGCTGCGTCGCAAGGAACCGGAGGGGGAGCTTGCGAATGAGGGTGTGCATCGTGTCCTAGCCATGCTGCGCCCAGTTAGAAATTAATCGTTTCTACAAAAAGAAGTTGCTGGGAATAAAACTTGTTAGTTTGCTAAAAACAAAACGCGTATAAGGGATTGAGATATGAACGCAACAAATGAAAAAGCCACGTTATCGTTCTCTGATGGCACACCTGCCATCGAGTTACCAATCTATAAGGGAGTGGTTGGCCCTGACGTGATTGATATTCGCAAACTTTATGGTCAAACAGGTAAGTTCACCTATGACCCAGGTTTTATGTCTACAGCTTCATGCAATTCAAAGATCACTTATATCGATGGTGACAAAGGTGAGTTGCTTTATCGCGGTTACCAGATCCAAGATTTGGCGACTAACTGTGACTTCTTGGAATCTTGCTACTTGCTATTAAAAGGCGAGTTGCCAAACGCTAAGCAAAAACAAGAATTTGATAACTTGGTCATGCACCACACCATGGTGCACGAGCAGATGCAATTCTTCTTGCGCGGTTTCCGCCGTGATGCGCACCCAATGGCAGTGTTAACTGGCTTGGTTGGTGCGATGGCTGCTTTCTACCACGATGGTTTAGACATCAATGATGCTCACCAGCGTGAAGTTTCACAAATTCGTTTGATCGCAAAAATGCCAACATTGGTAGCGATGGCCTATAAATACTCTGTTGGTCAGCCATTTGTTTATCCAAAGAACAATCTTTCATACACAGCCAACTTCATGCAAATGATGTTTGCAACTCCTTGTGAAGAGTACAAGGTGAATGATGTGTTGGTCAGAGCTTTGGATCGCATTTTCATTTTGCACGCTGATCACGAACAAAATGCTTCAACCTCAACAGTTCGTTTGGCTGGTTCTTCAGGCACTAACCCATTTGCGGCGATTGCTGCTGGTGTGGCTTGCTTGTGGGGTCCTGCTCACGGTGGTGCAAACGAAGCTTGCTTGCAGATGTTGGAAGAAATTCAGGCCAACGGTGGCGTTGAGAAGATCGATGACTTCATCGCTAAAGTCAAAGACAAGAACTCTGGCGTGCGTTTGATGGGCTTCGGTCACCGTGTGTATAAAAACTTTGACCCACGCGCTAAATTGATGCGTGAAACTTGTCATGAAGTTCTCAAAGAGTTAGGTCTTGAGAACGACCCATTGTTCAAGCTAGCAATGACACTTGAGAAGATTGCTTTGGAAGACGAATACTTCGTGAGCCGCAAGCTTTATCCAAACGTTGACTTCTACTCAGGCATTGTTCAGCGTGCATTAGGTATCCCAACTGAAATGTTCACTTGTATTTTTGCTCTTGCACGTACAGTGGGTTGGATTTCTCAGTGGGAAGAAATGATCACTGATTCAGAATATAAGATTGGTCGTCCACGCCAGTTGTTTGTTGGTAGCCCAACACGCTCTGTTCAACCAATCTCCAAGCGTTAATTAGGAAGATTCATGGCACGTACTTTGTATGACAAGTTGTGGGATGACCATGTTGTTCATATGGAAGAGGACGGTACCACCGTCCTCTACATTGATCGACAGTTATTGCATGAAGTAACCAGCCCTCAAGCCTTTGAGGGTTTGTCTTTAGCGAAGCGCCCAGTTTGGAGAAACTCAGCGAACTTGGCGGTGTCCGATCACAACGTTCCTACAACTGATCGTTCTGAAGGTATCAAAGATCCTGTGTCACGTTTGCAAATCGACACCTTGGATCAGAACTGCGATACCTTTGGCATCACTCAATACAAAATGCACGACAAGCGTCAAGGCATCGTCCACGTGATTGGACCAGAGCAGGGCGCGACATTGCCTGGCATGACAGTGGTTTGTGGTGATTCTCATACAAGTACGCATGGTGCTTTTGGTGCCTTGGCATTTGGCATCGGTACATCAGAAGTTGAGCACGTGTTGGCCACGCAAACATTGCTCATGAAGAAAAGTAAAAACATGTTGGTGCGAGTCGAAGGTCAATTACCTTTGGGTTGCTCTGCTAAAGACATCGTTTTAGCCATTATTGGCAAGATTGGTACTGCTGGCGGCACTGGTTACACGATTGAGTTTGCCGGTTCAGCGATTCGCTCTTTGTCGATGGAAGGTCGCATGACCATCTGCAATATGGCGATTGAAGCGGGTGCTCGTGCAGGTCTTGTGGGTGTTGATGAAACTACCATCAACTACGTCAAAGGTCGTCCTTATGCTCCTGCAGAGGGTGAGGCTTGGCGTCAAGCATTGCAGTATTGGAGAAAATTGCACACCGATGAAGGTGCGGTATTTGACCGAGTGGTTGAATTGCGCGCAGAAGAGATCAAGCCTCAAGTGACTTGGGGTACTTCACCAGAAATGGTTTTATCGATTGAAGACAAAGTACCTGATCCAGAAAAAGAAAGAGATCCGGTCAAGCGTGAAGCCATGGAAAGAGCTCTCAGCTATATGGCGCTCACGCCTAATACGGCGATTGAAGCCATCACGGTTGATAAGGTGTTCATTGGCTCATGCACCAACAGCCGTATTGAAGACATTCGTGCTGCTGCTCGTGTTGTTGAGCGCATCGCTAAGAAAGTATCGCCGACTGTGAAGTTGGCCATGGTCGTTCCTGGTTCTGGCTTGGTCAAAGAGCAAGCTGAGCGCGAAGGTTTGGATCGTGTGTTCAAAGCTGCTGGCTTTGAATGGCGTGAGCCTGGTTGCTCCATGTGTTTGGCAATGAATGCTGATCGCTTAGAGCCAGGTGAGCGTTGTGCTTCGACATCAAACCGTAATTTTGAGGGACGCCAAGGTAATGGCGGAAGAACGCATTTAGTTAGTCCTGCGATGGCCGCAGCCGCAGCGTTAGAAGGTCACTTTGTTGATGTTCGTAAAATAGCGTAAATCCCGGAGACAATAAATATGAAAAATTTAAAATTAGTTCTAGCTTGTTTGATGGCAACCGCATTGATGGGTTGCAATACGATCGCTGGTCTTGGTCAAGACCTTCAGAACTTGGGCAGCGTGGTTGATAAAAACACTTCTAAGAAATCTGATTCAGGCAAGGAAGCTCCTAATTCTGGCGTGGTCGTTACCCCGGTTAAATAATGAATAAGTTCACAGTTCACCAAGGCTTGGTTGTTCCGCTTGATCGCGAGAACGTTGATACTGATGCCATCATTCCAAAACAGTTTTTGAAATCAATCAAAAGAACTGGCTTTGGACAAAACTTATTTGATGAATGGCGTTATTTAGATCATGGCGAACCTGGTCAAGATTGTTCTAACCGCCCAATCAATCCTGATTTTGTATTGAACCAATCTCGCTACAAAGGTGGCAGCATTCTTTTGGCTCGTCAAAACTTTGGTTGCGGTAGTTCTCGTGAACATGCACCTTGGGCTTTGGAGCAATATGGTTTTAGAGCAGTGATTGCCCCAAGCTTTGCAGATATCTTTTTTAACAACTGTTACAAAAATGGTTTGTTACCAATCGTTTTATCTGCTCAGCAAGTGGACCACTTGTTCAATGAAACAGCAGCATTCAATGGTTACCAGTTAACCATCGATCTAGAAAAGCAACAGGTGATTGCACCTGATGGTCGCGCCTATGATTTTGATATCGCACCATTTAGAAAGTATTGCATGGTCAATGGTTTGGACGATATCGGTTTGACCTTGCGCCACGCGGACAAAATCAAGGCCTATGAGGCTGAGAGAGTTCTGCGCATGCCTTGGTTAGCGACCAAGCTTCCTTAATTATTCCTGTTTAAAGGTTTGACATGAAGATTGCAGTATTGCCAGGTGATGGCATTGGTCCTGAAATCATTGCTGAAGCAGTGAAAGTCTTGAATGCTTTGGGCGAACCTTTTGAAATGGAAACCGCTCCAGTTGGTGGTGCTGGCTATGAAGCCAAAGGCCACCCTTTGCCTGAAGACACTCTGAAGTTAGCCAAAGAAGCTGATGCCATTTTGTTTGGTTCTGTGGGTGACTGGAAGTACGACACCTTGGCTCGTGAATTGCGTCCTGAGCAAGCGATTCTTGGTTTACGCAAACACCTCAGTTTGTTTGCCAACTTAAGACCAGCCATTTGTTATCCAGAATTGACTGAAGCATCTAGCTTGAAACCAGAAATCATTGCTGGTTTGAACATCTTGATCGTGCGTGAATTGAACGGCGATATTTACTTTGGTACTCCTAAGGGTATTCGGACAGCCACAGATGGTTTGTTCCCTGGTGCGCGCGAAGGTTTTGACACCATGCGTTATTCAGAGCCTGAAGTAGAGCGCATTGCTCATGTGGCATTCCAAGCAGCTCAGAAGCGCAACAAACGCGTGTGCAGTGTTGATAAATCCAACGTGCTTGAGACTTCACAGTTGTGGCGAGAAGTCATGACCCGCATTGCCAAAGAATACCCTGACGTTGAACTCAGTCATATGTATGTCGATAACGCAGCCATGCAGTTGGTGAAAGCCCCAAAGGCATTTGATGTGGTGGTCACTGGTAACTTATTCGGTGATATCTTGTCAGATGAAGCGTCGATGTTGACTGGTTCAATCGGCATGTTGCCATCAGCCTCATTGGACAAAAACAATAAAGGTTTGTATGAGCCCAGTCATGGTTCAGCACCTGACATTGCTGGTAAGGGCATTGCCAATCCTTTGGCAACCATCCTATCTGCAGCCATGATGTTGCGTTTCTCCCTCAATCAGCCGCAAGCTGCTGACCGTATCGAGACCGCTGTCAAGGCCGTGCTGGCCTCTGGCAAACGCACTGCTGACATTTATTCCGCAGGCACCACCCAGGTGAGCACCCGTGAAATGGGCGACGCCGTGGTCGCCGCCCTGAAGTAACTCTTTATCTAACGCTAAAAGGCAACGCAATGAGCAAGCAAGGTAACGTCGTCGGTCTCGTGGGCTGGCGTGGCATGGTG
>CALKUJ010000398.1 GCA_937996825.1 uncultured Polynucleobacter sp.
GTCCCGCGAGCGTGTGAAAGCTTTCTTAGCACGGACTTTGAACTAGGACGTAATCGCGTTACCTTAGTGAGGCATTACGGAGGGAGACGTGCCACAAGTTTCCTTCACGCACAGCACGTAGCGTGACGAAATTTAGGGGAAATTCGACAGCTAACTTGCTAGGGTAGATATGGCTCTTGCCCACATCTTCACGTGCCCAAATTTGCAACTCGTCGTCATGTTTGTTGACGTAGAAGCACAGACCTTTAGCGCCGTTTGCACCTAAGAAATGCAGTTGGGTGGTTAAGAAATCAAAGAACCATTTGCAATCTGGTCGCATCGCAATCAGCTTTACTGCATTGGTTAGATGAATGTTTTGTGCATACGGAAACAAGCCACGTATGTTGTCAGCCTTGCCGATCTCAAAAGCAAGTAGGTTGCTGTCATCGGCAGCAGTCCAGCTTCGCCCTTCTACAACATGTTCGTTCGCAAATTCTGTGTATCGCATTGGAAATCCCTTTAGCGTATTTAGCTAACGGGACACAGATGCCTAAGTTTGGATGCGTTTTAGCGTGGTTTTATTTGGCAAGACATAAATACATGCATGGAATCCATCAAGCCAAACCACGTATCAAACAGTGGTCTTCATAACTCCAACTCTTTAACCAAGAATCATGCCATGCAGCAGCAATGTGAGTGGTATGAAACTTGTTTACGTGGCACACAGCTTGATGGAAGCCATGCTAATGCAGATGCTCACCTAACAAGTGGGCAAAGATTGCAGAAAGCACACAGACAACACATTGAACCCTATTCAAAACATCTTCAATTCGCTGTCACTCTCACAGTTAAAAAAAGCGCCACGATTCGCGTCAACCGCTTTGATAACTATGGAGATGAACATTTCAAATTCACAGCAGTATTGGATGACGAAAAACTCGATTCACTCATCAACTATTTCACGACACTATTACGGCACCAACTTTATGGGAACAAGGCAAAGCACAAGAACAAACAGGAATGGGCCACACCGCTAGTCATTACAGCTGTCGAAGGCAAAAATACACATAAACGTACACATCTGCACTTGGCTGTGGGCAATGTGCCAGCAGACAAGGTTGCAAACTTCCAGTCAATCGTAGAAAGCACATGGCAACGCTGTGATTTTGCTTATCGTGAAACATGCATTAAGCCAATCACTGACAGTAATGGTTGGTTGAACTACATCACCAAAGAAGTTGGCTACACAGACAACGATGCGTTAGACATAGTACACAGCACCATTCCACCATTTATACAGAACAGCATTTGTACAGAAAGTCGCTTGCTGGCTGGATGAGTTGGACAATTTAGTGGGAGTTAATAAAGGCTTTGGTTGCTTTAATAGCTTCGTGTTGGCTGAACTAAACATAGTTAGAACTACATCAATCTTTAAACCAAGCGTGGTGAGCAAAACGCAGAGCGACAGCGAAAGAGTTTTGTGAAAGCACAAGTGAGCTGGCTCACTTCATAGCTTGGCGCTCAATCAACGTTAGGGTGCGATGTTCTATTAAGATGCAATGACAAGTGATTTGAAGGAAAAGCATCATGACCCCTACCTTGACAGCACTCACAACAGATATTCAAGCTGCCTTAACAGGGGCGCTGTATCGCAGCTTTGAGCATGGCAGCTTTGGGATTAGCTTTGACCATGAAACAATTGAAAAATTAAATGATGCACTAGAGCCTATAGGCTTCTCTGTTTACGGCATGAGTTACACAGAGGATGCAACTTGCATCACATTGCAATTGAGCAATGACATGACTGAATCATGCGGCAACAACTTATTTCACTACTGTCAATTCAGTTTCAACAGCGATGGTGACTTCACTGTTGAGCTAGATGAAGATGTACTTGATAACGGCCTTAGTGTCAGGCTCACTACCCCACACGACCAGCATATGTTCAATAACGCTACTCAAGCCGAAATTGATGCTGCTGCAAACAACTTGCAAATGGCATTACAAACGCGATTACTGAAGGTTTGATGCGGTATTCGTTACTTAAGTAACACCTGATTCGGATTGTGTTTCTGTCTAACTAAAGTTTCGTATGCAAGATTTCAATGTAACTGATGTGAATGCTGATGTAAAACGAGCAATTGAAAAGCAGAACAATGGCAGCGGCAACACCGTTTTTGAAATGCTGCGACCTTCAGCGCCTAACGCAAGCAAGTATTGGCTTTATGCAGCGTACGAACTGCACAGACAAGGAATGTTTTATGAAGAACTTGAGTGCTGGCGTGAAGGTGAAAAGTACCTAGGCGATGACAGCTTCGAACTTGAACTTTGGTACCAAGACAAGATTGATACGCTTATTAATGCTCAAGACCAAACTGACGACCGGTTTTTTGGCGAGCTAGCCCTAGCAGCTGCTGAAACACTGATTGCAAACAACGAATCCGAATCAGCACTAAATGCCAAACTACAGCTGATTCAGGAGCTAAAGCCAGAACGAGCTTTAGTGCTTAATTGCATTGAACACATTCTCGACAAAGGCTTTGATGTTGAAGTGCAACTCCAATATAGAAAACTTGGCATCAATTCAGGTTACGAACTAGACCAAATCAAAAACTATCGGGACCTCGCAGAGTGTCACTTTTGGGCTGGAGACATAAGCGAAGCAATGCGTATTTGGTCGAAAGCCGTAAAAGACGATCCAGACAATGAATCACTATGCAGTGCAATTTATTGGTTAGTACGACATGCTGACAATAAGAAGCTTGACGCAGAAAAATTTCTCCCCGAAGAATTCGGCAAGCTAGATTCGTAAAAAGACTTCGGAGTGTTAATGAAAGTTGAAGTACTCATCGCAAACATTGCTACTCAAGCAGACATAGAGGCTGTTGTTAACTCTGCAAACGGCAATCTTCGTCTTGGCTCTGGTGTTGCTGGTGCAATTCATACAGCTGCTGGAAATGAACTTGAAGAGTACTGCAAACAGTTCGCGCCTCTTGCATTTGGAATGGCGGTCATCACTCCTGCATTCAACTTACCCAATCGGTGGGTTATACACACACGTGCTGCTAACTATCTACTCGACGATGATGCTGAAAATGTTTTGAAGCAGTGTTTTGAGTCTGTATGGCAAATTGCTATCAAACACAACATCAAGTCGATGGCGCTACCTGCTATTGGCACGGGTGTATTCAAAGTACCTTTAGAGCTTGCTGCATCTACAACTGCTGCTTCATTAAAAGCACATCAAAAGGATTGTGTTGAGTTAGTACGTATCTGCGTGACTGATGCCAAAACACAAACTGCCTTTTTGGATGCGTTCAATGCTATTGAGTTAGCTTAGTTATCTTTTTTCATTGACTGCAAGAAAGCAACGCGAGCAGCTATTGCATCAGGGTTAACGGTTAAGGGAGGTGGTTCAAAATCCTCACCAGCAAAGGCCCCTTCAACTCTTGCAATTAGCTCGTTTACATCTTCGATTACGCGGTCAATTCTTCTGCGTTCTTTTTCTAAAAACAAACTGCACTCTTTCAGCTTGTCTAACAATTCAGGAGCCGCCGCAATTAGTTGTGCTCTTGCCTCTTCCTTATTTTTCAATTCTTCTCGGCTATGTTTAAACGAACCCGCAGGCTGTAGCACACGTGCAATTCGGTCGCCATTACTATGAATGGTGTGACTAAACAGTACATCGCTGCGATCTTCGATAGAGCGCCAAGGTGCGTCAATGTGTTTCATTTTTATCCCAGTGTGAATTTTTATTAATACTACTACGATGAGCTTAAACAGCTGGCACAGCGTCCCACTCAGTTGTGTAGTTGGGTGACTTGCGTTCTTGTCGCATTGCCCACCCATCGCTCATGCCGCCAGTACTAACCTTGACTGTGCCACGACCAAATCTAGCATTCAGCCCGTCAATTGCAAGCATCAGCTTTGTGTCGCTAGTGCTTACTGGCTCCAACAAGTCAGCTTGCACAACTGACACAGGCGTAATGTCACTGAGCACAATCCCCGCTTTCTTGTACTTGTAGCCATCACGCCAAAGCAGTTCTGCCATGTGCTGTACCCACCTATTCACAACAAGGCTGTCGTTGGTTGGCATGGGCAACGGCACTGCCATGCTCGGGTTGTACTGCGGCAGGTCTTGTCGAAACCTATTAGTCAACATGAACACTTGCACAAGTGCTGCATGACCGTTTTGTGCTCTTAGTTTCTCGCATGCAGTAGCGGTAAAAACACTTAAGGCATCTTGCAGCACTGCAAGCTCTGTCACGGGCTTGCCAAAAGACCTGCTGCAAATAATTTGCTGTTTGTCGGGCACATGATCTTCAAGTTCAATGCATGCCACGCCCTGCAATTCACGTTGCGTCTTTTCCATGACCACACCGAACTCCGCACGTAGTGTGGGCGTATGTGCTGTACGCAGGTCTTGCACTGTGTTGATGCCATGCTTTGCAAGGCGCTTGGTCAACTTGCGACCTACACCCCATACTTCACCAACATCTATTTGTCCAAGCAATCGCGTTTGCTGCTCGTCAGTCAAGTCGTTGTAGTTAAACACGCCACGACTTCGCGGGTGCTTTTTAGCTATGTGATTGGCTAGCTTTGCTAACGTCTTTGTGGGTCCAACCCCAACACAAACCGGCAATCCCGTCCACTGCAACACACGTTCACGCATCAAGTAATTGATGTCACGCAACTTGCTCATGCCAGTCAAATCAACAAAGCATTCATCAATGCTGTACACCTCTGTGCGTGGCGCAAAGTCAGCCAATATGCTCATGACACGATTGGACAAGTCGACATACAAGGCATAGTTGCTACTTAATGCCAACACGCCATGCTCTTCAGCTAGCTGCTTGCATTCAAACCACGGCTGTCCCATACGTATGCCGATTGCTTTGGCCTCATTGCTTCGTGACACCACACAGCCATCGTTATTAGACAACACCACTATGGGGGTGTGCGTTAAGTCGGGTCTAAACAAACGCTCACAACTCACATAGAAGTTGTTGCAGTCAACAAGTGCAATCTGCCGTGTCATGGTCACAGCAGCTTGTGCAGGTTGTAGGTCACAACACCCCACACCGTAAAGTCATCGGCCTCTTTGATAACGATAGGTGGATATATTGGGTTTTCGGCAATCAACTTGACCACGCCGCCACGCTTGTACAAACGTTTGACGGTGAACTCGCTGTTCAACACAGCCAGCACGATGTTGTTGTGTTTAGGTTCAATGCTCCTGTCAATCAACAGCCTGTCACCTTCATAGATGCCGATACCCATCATGCTGTCGCCAGCAACTCTAAACACATAAGTGGCTTCACCATTGCGAATCAGGTGCTTGTTCAGGTCGATACGCTTTTGAGCGTGGTCAGCAGCAGGACTTGGAAAGCCCGCAGGCACAGC
>CALKUJ010000399.1 GCA_937996825.1 uncultured Polynucleobacter sp.
AGTTGCGCCAAGCCAAATTGCTCCGCGTTTTCAATCACCATCAGGGTTGCATTGGGAACATCCACCCCAACCTCAATCACCGTTGTAGCTACCAGCACCTGAATATCTCCCGCCGCAAAGGCTTGCATCACTGCATTTTTCTCAGCCCCCTTTAAGCGACCATGGACCAAGCCTATCGAAATACCAGGTAAAGCCTCTTGAAGTGCTGCATGCGTATCGACCGCTGTTTTTAGCTGAAGAACTTCTGACTCTTCAATCAAAGGACAAACCCAATAAACTTGGCGCCCTTTATTTAACTCTGACACCAAACCCAAGACCAATTCTTGGCGGCGTTCATTTTTGACCAATTTAGTGACAATAGGAGTTCTACCTGGTGGCAGTTCATTGATGACGGACACTTCTAAATCAGCATAAAAAGTCATGGCCAGTGTTCTTGGTATCGGTGTTGCAGACATCATCAATTGATGACAGTCCACTTCAACATCATCAATTTTTTGCTGTAACCGCAAACGCTGCTTGACACCAAAGCGATGTTGCTCATCAATCACCGCAAATCCTAATCTGGCGAACTCCACACCTTCTTGGATCAAAGCGTGCGTTCCGATCACCAACTGAGCCTGACCATTACCGATCAGTTCTTGAGCTTCTCGCTTTTCTTTGACTTTCAGAGAACCTGTCAACCATGTGATTTTCACGCCCAAAGGTTCGAGCCAATTTTTTAATTTGCGGTAATGTTGCTCTGCAAGGATTTCTGTTGGGGCCATGATTGCTGCTTGATACCCATGATCAATACAATGCAATGCCGCCAAAGTTGCAACCACTGTTTTGCCGCTACCAACGTCCCCTTGCAAAAGACGGTTCATCGGATAAGGCTCACCCAAATCCTTCAAAATATCTTGCCAAGATTGCTGTTGAGCATTGGTCAACTCAAAAGGTAGTTGCTTTAAAAATTTCTTCAGCACACCACCTTCAATCGCCTCTTGACTCATGCGCACTGCCTGACGAGCCAAACGTTTTTCGCGAGCCTGCAAAAGTGATAACTGTTGAGCGAGCAATTCTTCAATCTGAACTCGTCTCCAAGCTGGATGATGGCGATCTTGAATAGCTGCCAAGTCATCAGATTTGCCTGGTTGGTGCAAGATGTTGAGAGCATCCCACAAACTTGGGATATTCAAACCCACGAAAGTGCTGGCCATCACTTCTTTAGGCAAAAGATCTTTTAGATTTGACTGTAATTCATCATCTTTAAAGGCTTTACTGATGGCTTGGCGAATCACGTGCTGACCAACACCCGCCACGGTTGAATAGACCGGCGTCAAAGTGCTCGGTAAAGGCGTATCAGGGCTGACAGCTTTAACACCTGGATGAACCATCTCCGGACCATAAAACCCATCTCTGATTTCACCACGAACCCTTAGATTAACTCCCACAGCCATTTGCTTTTGTTGGCTTGGGTAAAAGTTCAGCCATCGAAGGAATAACTCGTCGCCATGCTCATCCCTGATCACAACCAATAACTGCCTTCGGGGACGGAACAAAACTTCCTGCTTGATCACTATCCCTTGAACCTGAAAGGTCAATCCACCAAAAGTGCCAATAGCCTGAGCAATGGTTGATAATTTGGTTTCGTCCTCATAACGAATCGGTAGATGTAAAACGCAGTCCAAGCTGGAATGCAATCCTAGCTTTTCTAATGAGGGTGAACTGGTTTTCTTGGTCATTTTAACTATTTAATACTTCCATGGTACTGCGATGCGTCTTTCTGACTTTAATTACAACTTACCACCTGAATTAATTGCTCAACATCCGCTGCCCAATCGGGCTGCCAGCAGATTGCTTGTTTTAGAAAATCAAGGCTCTGATGTTTTGATCAAAGACCATCAATTTACTGATTTGATTGATTTGCTAAGTCCGAATGATTTATTAGTCTTCAATGATACAAAAGTTATCCCTGCGCGTTTGTTTGGTAAAAAAGAATCTGGTGGAGCCGTTGAAGTGTTCCTTGAAAGAATCACTGGTGAAAAATCAGCGATTGCGCAAATCAGGGCTTCAAAGTCACCGAAACCAGGCAATAAGATCTTTCTTGGAACCGATCAACAATCACTTTACATAGAAGTTATCAAGCGTCACGAGGATTCAGATAATAGATTTTTTGAGGTTGAGTTTTCTTCACCCTGCCTTGATATTCTTGATCAGTATGGAGAGATTCCACTACCTCCCTACATCAATCATCAAGCAGATGAGACTGATTCAGAACGATATCAAACAGTTGTAGCAAAAAAGCCCGGCGCAGTTGCTGCCCCAACCGCAGGCCTTCACTTTGATCAAGAAACTTTAGACAAAATCATGGCCAAGGGTGTGAAGTACACCACCCTCACACTGCATGTTGGCGCAGGAACATTCACCCCCGTGAGAACTGAAGATTTGTCTGAACACAAAATGCACAGTGAATGGTTTTCGATTCCAGCAGAAACACAAGAGCTCATCAAACAAACCAAATTGGCGGGCGGTAAAGTCATTGCTGTGGGCACGACCAGTCTAAGAGCTCTTGAGTCCGCAGCCGCATTTGGCATTCAAGAGGGCGAAACAAAATTATTTATCACCCCAGGTTATGAATTCAAAGTGATTGATCAATTGATCACTAATTTCCATTTACCCTGCTCAACCCTGCTCATGTTAGTCAGCGCCTTTGCTGGGGTAGAGCCCATCAGAAAAGCTTATGATCATGCTATTCAACAACAATATCGCTTCTTCAGCTATGGCGATGCCATGCTACTCACACGTCAATGAATTCATTTAACTTCAAACTTCTAAAAAAAGATTCGCGAACACATGCACGTCGGGGTGAGTTAAGCCTCACACATGGCAAAGTTCAAACCCCTATTTTTATGCCGGTGGGAACCTACGGTACCGTGAAGGGAATGACTCCTCGAGACCTCGAGGAAGCTGCGGCGCAAATTGTTCTTGGTAACACCTTTCATTTATGGCTAAGACCAGGTCTTGATGTGATCGGCAAGCATCATGGCTTGCATGACTTCATGGGATGGAAAAAGCCAATCCTGACCGACTCTGGTGGTTTTCAGGTGTTCAGCTTAGGCGCCCTGAGAAAAATCACTGAAGATGGAGTTGCTTTTGCATCTCCAGTGAACGGAGATAAGTTATTCATGTCTCCTGAGATTTCGATGGATATTCAAGCGGTGTTGAACAGTGATATCGCGATGCAATTTGATGAGTGCACACCCTACGAAACCAATGGCATCACCACCGATGAAAAAACTGCCAAGAATTCATTAGAGCTCTCTTTGAGATGGGGTGAGCGTTCCATCCGCAGATTCAGAGAGCTCAATACTGGCAATGTCCTGTTTGGCATCGTTCAAGGTGGCATGTTTGAACATCTCAGGGATGTTTCTTTGGATGGGGTAGCCAATCAAGATTTTGACGGTATTGCAATCGGTGGCTTATCCGTTGGAGAGCCTAAGCCAGAATTTGAAAGAATACTGAGCCATATTGGACCTAAGTTACCTGAAAACAAACCCCATTACCTAATGGGTGTTGGCACCCCCGAAGATCTGGTTTTAGGGGTGAGTCAAGGCATCGATATGTTTGATTGCGTGATGCCAACAAGGAATGCAAGAAATGGCTGGCTATTCACCCGATTTGGTGACCTAAAACTCAGAAATGCGGCCTTTAAAGACGATACCCGTCCCTTGGATGCAAGCTGTAGCTGCTATACCTGCCGTAACTTTTCAAGAGCCTATTTGCACCATTTGCAAAAAACCAATGAGATTCTTGGGGCGCAGCTCAACACAATTCATAACATTCACTATTACATCAATCTAATGAGTGAAATTAGACAGTCTTTGGATGAGGACCTATTCCCTGAGTTTATTAAGGAATTTCATAAAAACAGGGCTTTAGGTGTCCTGGAGACTACAGGGTAAAATCAGACTTTCTACTTGGAGGAAATAAGATGTTGATCAGTAACGCATATGCACAGACAGCCGGAGCAGAATCTGGCGGACTAATGAGCTTCATACC
>CALKUJ010000400.1 GCA_937996825.1 uncultured Polynucleobacter sp.
TAGTGACGATAGCGCGTCAAATAGGCAAGCCTGCAGCCAGAAATTGACGGCGTAATTCTGTAACACGAGTGGTGTCTAATTGATGATTAAACAAGGCCTTGATTTCGGCAGGTTTGACATCAAACTGTTCCACGAGATCTTTCAAGTGGTAGCCATGACGCGTTAATGTCGGCTCCAGATCGTCCAACTGTCGTGACAACACGGACTCGACCAATTCAGCAGAAACTGGTATTTCCCCTGTTTGATAACCTGCTTCTAATGACATCGTGAGGTGTAGTTGGATTTGTAGTGGTGTGCGTAAACGGGAAGCTAACAAGTCAATAGCATCTAGCGTCAAGACCGATTCAACAGAGTTGCCATCACGCATAGAAGTATTGAGCAACCAGTGTAAATATTCACGTTGACTGCCTGCGATACCCTCCAAATTAAATACATCGGTTCGAAAGCCGATTTCCTCCATGGTGGGACGACGTAAATCGTTACGCAATTTAGGATGACCTGAAAGAATCACTGACAATCGCCCATCACCATCCTCAATCACTTCCATCAAACGCTTTAATCCTGTCAGCGTATGCCGATTCAAGTCGTGCGCTTCGTCAACAAACAAGGCAACAGGACGTTTATTCTTGCGTACTAACTCCCGTAACTCACGTTCACGCCGCTCCCCCTGTTTGGGAATTTGTATTTTATCAGTACCAAGATCGTAATACAGTGCAGTAATCAGGGTGGCGAGTTTGATACTGTGCTTTTCCACCGACAAAGATTTGGAGACCGTAATGCGATTCTCTTCCTTCAACTGTTGCTGTAACCGCCTCATGGTCACGGTTTTGCCGCTGCCGACTACACCACACACCGCAATGAGGCGACCCTCTAAAATTGCCCCTTTAATGTCTTTGAGCAATTGAGTATGCTGCTGCGTTTCATAGTAACCCGCTTGGCTGAATGGCTGCGTTAGCCCGTAATACTCCATCACTTCAACTCGCATGATCTTCTCCTACTGTTTGATGACGGAAATAATGGCGCACGCGTGATAGTACGGTGTTGCGTATGAGCGTTTCTGCTAAGACCTGATCAATAAAGGCACGTTCTGCTGATGACAACTTCGCCAATGGACGAGCAAGGTCATCGGCAATCGCGAGTTTGGCCGCAATCACATGAGGAAATTGGTATTCCAATGACTGGGCATCAAAGGGCTGCTTTGGTATCGCTATGGTTCCCGTGGTCGGTGTTAAGCGCACATCATCACCTGACAATGCCGCTATGGGTAAGCCTATTTGATCGGCTAAGGCACGAATACGGTCAGCACGTTCGTCTGCTTTACCTCGTTTGAACGCACGATAACGATGTAGAGGAATAGGGCCTGATATTGGATAATAAGGCCCCGAACGATCACCCTCAAACTCGATATAAAGTTCGCTATCAAACAAACCCCACAGCAAGATAACCGTTTCACCAGCCATCGCGGGATCCACTTCATACGCTGTCCCGTCAATGGAGATGCGTGCATCGACACCGACTTTACGCCGTTCAGGCTCACGCGCAAAACGGCAAAATTGCTCCCATGCACACATTTCACGAATCCCTTCCGTGGGTAAATTGGCTAACCAATCGTCGAAACGAGTATGCGGCTCACTGCGATGTCGGCGTAGGTTGTAATCATGGATCAAATAACGGTGTAGCCATGCATTTGCTTGCTGTTCTGTTTCAGGCTTGTGAAAGTGGTATAGCGTTTCATAGGCATCTTTCACTGTACGAAAGGCGCGTTCGACCTTGCCTTTGGAGCGTGCCGTGGTACGAGAACCATCCGAGCCTGCGGGAAGGTGTGTCAGCCATTCAATACCGAGTGCTAACATGACGTTCTGAAAAACACGACTCTTGGCCACAGGGCCATTATCCAAATAAATCAGTTTGGGGCGACCCTGAAAAAGAAAGGTGGCATCCGCTTTGGGTGTCATTGCGTTAAATAAAAAGCGTAAGGCCGATTCTGCATCTTCCCCGTAAATGCAACGATATTCCTGATAGTTAACACCACTACGATCATCGACCACGCTAAATAACATCAGCGTTGGCATCCCTTTCGTGGGATCTATCCAGTCGGGTTTGTCGATATGCTTGAGATCCGAAGGTGACATATCAAATTGCCAGCAATCATTGCTATGTAGAGCTTGAAAACGGACGGCAGGTGGCTCTCGCTGTAGTCGGCCTTGATCCAAATGCAATTGCCGCAGGTAAATATCGACGGTGCTTTTATGCAGTAAGCCTTGTGGGGCTTTGACAAGGCCGTGAGCCGTTTCAATGCCGTGCTGCTCTAATAACTCAATAGCACGCTGCGTGGACAGATGTCGGCCTTTTTTATTCGTGGTACGCAGTTTAAGCGCAGCGACCAGTTCACAGTAATGTTCCAGTTCAGGTTTTGGCAGCAGGCGAGGTTGGCCGTGATCGGCTCGATGTGCCGCCCGAGGTTTTAGACAACGCTTGAGCGCACGGTAGACTGTTGTCGGTGATACCCCATACAGCTCAGCCATTGATGTAATCTGGACGACACGTTCGGCGCTCTTACGCGGCAGCCGATCCAGTCGTTGCTGTAACTGCAACAACGAATCCGTAGGAATCTCTTTACGGCGATTGGAGGACATCACGTTCCGCTTCCGTCAGGTAGTTGTATAGCGTGGAACGTCCAACACCCATCATCCGACAAATTTCCTCTACCGTATGATTTCTTTCGTGATAAAGCCGTAAAGCAACGGCACGCTTGGTGGGGTCAAGACGTTTCTTGCGCCCACCTTGTCGACCACGCGCTCTTGCCGCAGACAAACCTGCTTGCGTGCGCTCACGAATCAAATGGCGTTCAAATTCGGCTAATGCACCGAATAAGTGAAAAACCAACCGTCCACCAATGGATGTGGTATCAATATTTTCCTGTACACTGCGCAGACCAACATGGGCATGGTCAAACTGTTCAATCATGGCGATGAGATCTTTAAAAGAACGCCCCAGCCTGTCTAGTCGCCAAACAACTACGGTGTCGCCCGCGCGTAGACTCATCAATAATTGACTAAGCCCTGTACGATTTGCTTTGACACCACTGGCTTTATCTTCAAAAAGACGTTCGCAACCTGCTTTCTGCAATGCGTCTCGTTGCAGATCTAAATGTTGGTCATCTGTTGAAACACGAGCATAGCCGATAATCATGATGCGTCCAGATTTCACGTCAAACTTAAGTGTAGTTGGATATTGAAAAAAGGAGTGGGAATTTGGACGGTTTTTCGAGGGTATTTCTACAGAAATGGACTATTTTCAAAATGACCATCAAACCATCCTTTGATGGACACACTGGTAAGCCGTTTGGAAGGCT
>CALKUJ010000401.1 GCA_937996825.1 uncultured Polynucleobacter sp.
TGCGTAAAAAGCTAGCACGTAATAAGGGAGATCGCATAACCTGCCCTTGCTTCGATAGGAGCTGTGTGAGACCAAAGCATGATGTCAACTCAACAAAATGTAGCAACTTGCCGAATCAGGCAAGCTCTGAGCAAGCAATCGTAATCTAACAAAATATTGAAACACTTCATGCAACGCAGTTGCATTCAGCCAAGTCAAATAATTAAAAAAATTAACGAAATGCAGTTTGAACGAACGGCAGTGAGTGATAAGTGCATTGAGTGGGATGCATGTAATGCAGCCCTGTAACACCACTGCAATAGTTCCCACTAAATCACTCAAAGCCAACCCCCAAGCACTTGTGTGCAGTTATGCCGAGATGCGAGTTGAGTGTACGAACTGAGTAAACCCCCGCATGACAAAGCAGAAATGTCAAAACAGGACTGATAAACAAGTGGATCGACAGACCGTGTTGCAGGTGCCAGACTTGACATCGACACCAACAACTGCAAGAGCAACACATGCAAGCACAAACCCCAATTCGCATAGGCTACATCCGCGTCAGCAGCACAGACCAAAATATTGACCGTCAACTGGACGGTGAAGATTTAACTGTGACGTTCGTGGACAAGGCTTCAGGCAAGAACACAGACAGGCCACAACTGCAAGCGTTACTGACTGGTAACTGGCCTCATGGCAGCACAGTGGTCGTACACAGCATGGACAGATTGGCTCGCAGTTTGAGTGACTTGCTAGCCATCGTTGAAGATTTGACCTCACGCGGCATCGCAGTGCAGTTTGTCAAAGAGGCCAAGATTTTTCGCGGCGATGGAACGGACGCCATGGACAAACTCATGCTTAGTATGTTGGGTGCATTTGCCGAGTACGAGCGCACATTAATCAGGGAGCGCCAACGTGAGGGGATCGCCAAAGCAAAACTGCGCGGCGTGTACAAGGGTAGCAAACCCAAAATTACCGATCATCAACTCATCAGCCAAATCGTTGCAGAGGCCACTACGCTGGATGCTAACAAAACACGCATCGCAGCCAAATACGGCATTAGCAGGGACACACTGTACAAGTATGTGAAAAGCTTAAGTTAAGGTTTTATGGTGATGCACGGTTTATGCGCCATTAAACCCAAGCTCAAAACCCCAAGTCATCGCTGGGTAACTGCAACAATGATTTGAGTTTTTGACTTTGACCGTTGCTCGCAGTCACTTCAAAAATCAGATCATCCAGTGCCTTTTGCACGACCTGCAACTTGATATCGCCAATGGTTCTTTTTTCGTGCGATTGACCCACTTGGCGATTGATGCTGCGCGAAGTCACACAGCGCGGGACCGAATCTGGGTCAAGTCCCAACATGCTGCCGTGACCGAAATTCAGATCACGGTCAAACCAGCCATGCAATGTGGAGTCCAAACTCAATTGTTCTTGCAAGTGTTCCAACGCCCTTTCATAAGCCCCATCAGCCGCATTCATGTTGGACTTCTTGCTGCGTAAGTTCAGCGCATCAGCCTTGTTGTATAAAAAATCTGCACGTTTTATCAACGCTTCGTACTTGACTACCGCACTGGGCTTATCAAATGCATCCGCCCTATAGTTTTTTTCCAATTCCCAGCTTGTGCCAATCGCTTCAAATTCTTCAGCCTTCAACCATGTGGCAAGTCGCCTGTTTTGCACATGCTCACCCGCTTTAAGTTGCTTGGCGATATCGGATAGCTTCTCTGCACGGTTTTTCTCCGTATGAGAAAGCTCGCGGCGTTTACGTGCAGCACCATCGCCTTGGGCCAGCTTTGCACGTATCTGAGCCAATGATTGGGCTTTTGATTTTGATTCTGGGGTTGAAGCCATGTGATGGTCGTTTATCGAAATCGTTGGCCCATGTTACCCAAGTGCAATAAAACCGTGCACGATATTTTTACGATTGCAGCAGGGCTATAAAGCCCAACACCAGACGCTTGCGAAAACGAGCGGCAACGCTGTGAAACGTACTCTGCAATAGCAACACAGCTGATACAAGCGATAGGGGCAAGACGAGCGTTTTCGTACAGGCAATAAAAAACCCGCCACGTTGCCGTAGCGGGTTCTTAAGTTTCTAAATCCTTAACTGGCTAAGCCAGCGGGGGGATTAGAACTGGTGACGCAAGCCAACAGCCATGATTTTCACATCGCCGTAGCCGTTCGCTGCAGTACCCAATGTGTTCACATTGCCAGCTTTTTCGTAGCGAACATATGCATTGGTACGCTTGCTGAATTTGTAGTCAGCGCCCAAACCAGTCAAAGTAGCATTGCCACCGTTGGTGTAGTACGCAGTAACTTCAGCAATGTTGTGCTTACGTGAAACGCGGTTGAACATAACGTCGATTTTGCCATTCACTGCATATTTGACAGCGTAGTTAGTAGAAGTGCTGTCTTCTGCATCTGTGATGCTTGCAGATGGAGTGGCAGTTTGGTCAGACTTGGTCTTTGTGTAACCAACATAACCAGTCACATCACCCATGGTGTAGTTAGCACCGAAGATGTCGTACTTGACTTTAGTACCTTGCAAAATACCGTTTTTAGTCAACACACCTGCTGAAGTGATAGTGCCGGAAGCGCCGCCGCCAGTTACTTCACCGTGGTACACGATAGCGTTCAAAGGACCTTGGTTGTATTTCAAAGCCAAACCTACGACGCCATTGTTGTTACCTGTAACGTTTGTACCGCTAGTTGTGCTGGTAGTTGTCACAACTTCAGCGTTGCTGTTCTTACCAGTGAGTTCCAACTGAGCACTAACACCACTGTAAGTTGGAGTTGTGTAAACAGCAGCACGTTCATTACGAATGATGCGAGCAGTTGTGGCTTGGCCAGCGTAGCCAGAGATACCAACGTTAGCGTTAGCACCCAAGCGACCAAATGTATCGCTGTAGCCGCCACCCAAACCTGTACCGAAGGGTTGTGATGTTGTGCCAGCAGTCAAGGCTGGTGAGTTAGGTGTACCAATTTTCAAGTCGCCCAAAGAACCGGTCAAACCGATGTACTGCTCAGCGTTGAAGAATGCGCCTGAGTAGTTGAAGCCGTTGTTAGTTGTAGAAGCGTTTTGCAGAGCTGGCTTTGATGGAGCAAAGTCGGCTTCGCCAAAGAATTTTGCAGTTGTACCGCCGCCCAAGTCTTCAACAACAGTGAAGAACATCGCAGAAGTAGAAGAGTTGTTGTGAGTGATGTAGCCAAGGTTTTTAGCTTGGTTGTTGCTCACGTCAATGGCACGGAGGCCGACGTCAACGTTACCAGTCAAAGAGACTGAAGATTGAGCTTGTGCGCCGAAAGCGGCGAGTGCTGCGATAGCAACGAGGGTTTTTTTCATTTCAAGGTTCTCCAAGGTTTGAACA
>CALKUJ010000402.1 GCA_937996825.1 uncultured Polynucleobacter sp.
GATTTTGCGGCGTGATGGCCTGCTGTGAAAAAACTTGGTTCATGGTGGTGGATGGGCTTGAGGATGAACTTTCGTTATATCGGCAGAACGCCTCAGGGCTTGAGAGTTCAACGTTGGAGTAGATGCACTCGATCAAACATTTTTGTTGCGTTCTTAATTGTTTGGAATTAAAATTCCAAGCATTGCAGGTAATTGCTTACCTTTCCTGTAATTAAGTTTGACTGGGCAGTAGCACCCTCAACGCTACACACCTCTACCGCCTCCTATCTCACTGGGTTTTTGGTGGTCATTCTTTCCAAACTTGGCAAGCTCATTGCACTGACATATTCGTCAGCTTGGCTCTTTCTGGGCCGTATTTACTTTTTACTCATGACAACTCATACAACTACCGCATTCACTGCGGGCAAATTTTTAATCACTCCAATGACCCGTACTTGTCAGAACGGTCGCTATATCGCATCGCTGTCTGTGCGTTGTGGTCAGAAATCTCAAACACACGACAAGGTCTACAGCTTTCATCCAGAGTTCGACTCTGCAGACAGTGCCTTGACCTATGCCGCTGTACAAGGCCGTTACTGGCTGATTAACCCCAAGGCATTTGCCTAACAACTGGAGGTCCACATGGCCAAAGAAGAACTGATTGAAATGCAAGGCAAAGTGGATGAAGTTTTGCCAGACATGCGTTATCGCGTCACGTTAGATAACAAGCATCAAATCGTGGCCTACATCGGCGGCAAGATGCGTAAATTCAAAATTCGCATCTTGGCTGGTGACAAAGTCACGGTAGAGATGTCACCCTATGACTTGAGCAAGGGGCGTGTAACTTTTAGGCATATTGAGACCCGTATGCCACCAAGCAGTGCCCCCGCTAGACGACCACATCGCTGATGACTTTTCAGTTTTGATCCAAGAACGCACGATCTAACCCATCGTGCGTTTTGCTTTCTGTAACTCTCAAAATGAGAGATAGCTGCTGTCGTGTAAAACGACACCATCGCTCCTAGGTTCAGCAATGTTCTAGTCCTCTGCGTCTATCGGGCGGCTGGCGCTTAGCTTTGCAAGAAAGTTTGTTGCCCTCAGGTGGCTTAAAAAATCGGCGCCGATTTTTTACGGGAGTTTCTTGGCTGCAGCACGGACAGCACGTTCACTAATCTTGCCAGTGGCATCACGCATCTGTTGCAGTGTTGTCTCACCCGAAAAGCCCGGAATTGGCTTTGGCAGGTTCTTGTTAAGCGTGTCGCCACGTTTTTGGCGGATGGTTCCGTCTTCATCGCGATGGCGGTTGTCGAGTCCAGGTTGTTTCATATAGGTCCTTGTTGAACCGCATAGCGACTTGCCTAGCGGCATAACTTAACGATATGGGCACGAATGACGCATTCAAGAGCGTCAAATCAAGAAAATTACACAAAACTGGAATAGAGTTGACAAAATAAATTGATTGGCTCCAATGACAACGCAACCAGAAGCAAAGCCTGCTGTACAGATACAACCTCCCTACGCAAAAGATGCGTTAGGTCGAAAACCATACGCCCAAAACCTTATCAAACTCATCGAAAGGATTCCCAAAGGAGTTATCGCGATTGATGGTGATTGGGGTGTTGGAAAGTCATGGTTTGGCGAGCAATTAAAAGCGGACCTAGACCAGCAAGGCAAAGTACGAACTGTATGGATAGATGTTTTTGACGCTGACTGGAATGACGATCCATCAATGTCGCTGATCGCTAGTATTGCCTCGCAACTGGAAGATGCGGAAGCAGACTCATTTTTACAAAGAGCGTCACCCTACCTTTCGAAGCTTCTGCCAGCAGTAACTAAAGCAGCTATCAAGGCAGCCGGTAACTACGTTGGCGTTGATAAAGATGTCTTAGAGGCTGCGGCTGATGCAGGCAAGAGCAGCAGTGAGATTTATCTCAAAAAGCATTTGTCAGATGCAAGAGAGAAAAAGAAAAACCTTGATGATCTGAAGAAATTGCTGACAGATGCAATCGGTGATCAGCACTCAAAAATGGTTGTCTTTGTAGATGAGCTAGATAGATGCTCACCAAGCTATGCAATTCGGTTTTTGGAAAGGCTAAAACACCTGTTTGATTTGGATGGCGTTGTCTATGTATTGCTGTGGAATCGTGAACAGGTTCAAAAAGCTGTCGAAACCTTCTATGGTGCAGGCTCAAATGGACAGATGTATTTGGACAAGTTTGTTGACTATCCATTGCACTTACCGATGAGCCAAACACGTAACGATGAGTTGCCACTGACAACACTTGTGAACTCGATGATTGGGGAACTAGAGGGTGTTCAACAAATGAACCTCAATAACAACGCATATCTAATTGCTTTGGTTGCTTCACTATTAAAACTGACTGCACGTGAGACAAAACGAATTTCATTTTGGTGGGTAATGTCGAGCAATAGGCAGTACCCGATACTGGAAACGTGGCTGCTTGGTTTAAAAGTCAAACATCCAAATGTTTTTTCTGGGCTTAGGGCCGGCAGCATTGCAGCTCATCAGCAAGCTGCAGATCTATTAAAGAGCACATTGATAGATGAGAAAATTGATAAGGATTTTGTCAAGGATCTCATTCAATTTCACACTCGATTTGAAACAGGAAACTTTGGAGATTTAGATCAGAATTTCATAAGAAAATTCATTAGTCCAAGTGCTGATTTTAAAAACGCAGTGTCTGCAGCCATGCGAAGACTTGAATTGGATTTCAGCTAAGAGCGTTAATTTTCAAAATCCCTTGAAAGGCACGGTGGATGTTTGAACTAGAAATTAAATGGGATGCGATTGGTGCCGTATTTACAGTGCTTGCGTTCTTACTTTCCTTTGCTGGAATGTCTTTCGCTGCCTATCGGTATGTTCAGCTTCGTCGAGAGGAGCACAGAACCATTCGATACAACGAATACCACAGATTGTTATCACTCATCAGCAAAGGTCAAGACGCTGACGGTCCCCTGAAGTCGGTGAGTCAACTTGCTTTGATTTATGAGCTAAGACATTTCCCCGAGTATCGAGAATTAACAAAGCGACTCTTGGTGCAGCTAGAGAATGAGTGGCTTGGGGACGCTAATTGCAACTTGTTGAGCAAAGAAGTGGCTGGCACATTGAAAGCTTTGGCGTCACATTCATGAGATTGCTAATTTCGTGCATGGAATGTCTCCGCGAATTTGGAAAACCGACGGAAGAATTTCATAAAGTTGAGTTCCGTGATGATGGATGCTATGAAATTACGTGCACCTATGGGCATGAAACGACGACCATTCTTCAGCAACAGAAATTCGAAGTCTTGTTTGAGATTGGCGCACACGCTGTTCTAGATGGCTACTATCGCGAAGCTGTTTCATCATTCACCTCAAGCCTAGAACGATTTTATGAATTTTCCCTTCGGGTCTTTCTGGAAAATGCATCTAAGTCGGACCTGCTATTTCAGAGCTGCTGGAAGAAAGTAGCATCTCAATCTGAACGACAACTTGGTGCTTTCACATTTTTATGGGCATCGAACTTCGGTGAGCCACCAGAGCTGCTGTCTAATGTCCAAGTCTCTTTCCGAAATGAAGTTATTCACAAGGGAAAGATACCTAGTAAAGAAGAGGCGATTCAGTACGGAAATTCCGTATTGAGTGTCATTCGTCCAAAGATCATCGCAATGCAAGGACGATTTTCTCAGGAGATCTCAAAAGTCATCTTCTATCACCTTTGTGATTGCCAAGCTGCACTCGATAGTCAGAGATGCGTCACTACTATGGGTATTCCGACGTTAGTAGGTTTAATGTCGGCTGAACAAAATAAAACAATTGAAGAGCATTTAGTTTGGCTAACTGAATGGAAGCACATAACTAGTCAATTCAAAGACTAACAAGCGGTGTTTGCTAGTCAACTTAGCTGCTGTTGTGCGTATAGCGATTGAACTTAGAGTCAAACCTACTAGACATAGTACGTTTTGCTTTTCGTAACTCTCAAAATGAGAGTTGAGATCTAGCGTCCCTTGTTACTTGACCGCTGACAGTCGAACTTCAGTGAGCTTCCAGTCGGCGTATCCAGCCCTACGAAAGACGAAGACTGGTTGGCTCTCGTTTGAACCTTCTTGAATTGGCGCTGCCAGTACCAAGTCAGTTCCTTTGCGTTCAAACTCCCATTTAGGCGCTTTGGTGTCGGAGTCATCGCTGGTTTGTTTGCCACTTGAAGACTTGTCGGGTTGCTGAGTCTTACCTTCTTCCATCATCTTCATCACCAACTCAGGCCTAACAAGTGCATCAACCATCTGGTTGATCATGGTCATGCCAAGCATGGCCCCAAGAGCACTGAATGCATTGTTTGGTTGGCTACCCATCACATCTGCCAGCTTTGCTGAGAACTGGCCTTTAAAACTTTCACGCAAGCTCGGGTAGTCCACATACTCATTGAACTTGTCAGCGTCTTTTGCTTTGGCTGCACTAACCATGCTGTTCATGGCAATGTAGGGTGAGTAGTACCAGTGAGCGCCAATGCTTAGAGCGAGGGCGAGCAGAGCGCCGATGGCAATTTTGAGTTTGCTTTGCATGACGTATGTAATGGGATTGCTATGGATAGCCAAATCTTACACATTTGAAAATAAACACCGAAATGAGAGTTGGCAGTTGTCGTGTTCACCATGCACAAGATCAAATTTATAACAGCCATTCCGGATTCGCATACATAAAATGATCAAATTGAATATTTAGGACAACTATGGGCTTGAAATTAAATGGCTGGCACAGACTGTATGTCGTTGCTGCAGTTATGTGGATGGGATGTTGTGTGTTCTATTTCTATGCCGGCTATCCGTCAGACGAAAAATTAAGAGCACACACAGACAGAGTGGTAGACGAAAAACGTGCGGCCTTTTTGACTGCTGAGGAAAATAAAAACCGCGAAGTATGTCGGGGTCAGGTTCTTGCAGATAAACGTGCAACTTTGACGAGCCAAGAACTCGATGATGCTGAGAACTCTTTGCGTTTGCAGTTAGATCCTGCTGTTCCTAGCATAAGAAAGTTACAGGCCTTTAAAAACTCGATGTGGCTTAACGAGATTTCTTCTTCAGCAACCTTAGACTCAATTGAAGCTTGCATTAAGGAAAAGACTTCTAAAGGTCCTCTCGTTCAATCTTTGATAGATGAAGTTCGCCAAAAGATCGAGGCGTTCGATCAAGAGCTTCCGTCGTACAGAAATCTGCAAGCAAGGTATCTAATCGAAGCAGGGCTTACTACCTTGGCTCCTTTGTTCTTGATCTACATCCTCGGACTTGCAGTTATGTGGATACGGCGAGGTTTTGTGTCAACGCAAGCGAAGTGAAATCTGTATCAATTTGATGCGTCAAAATTCAAGAAGCCAAGCTAATGAGAAAAATAAATTGGAAGGTTGCGTCACTGACTGTCGCTGTTCTGCTGATTGTTGCGGTGTTTGCTTTCCAAGTGAAAGAAAGTGCGCCGATAGATGAATCTGATGTGTCAGAGCCAACAACGGCGCAAATAAAGTCGGTTGATGTTGGTCCCGATTACTTACGACTAGAAAAAATTCACCCAGAAGTAATTGCTAGGTTTCTCTTCACATGCATAGAAGGTCGTATTTACTGGAATGCTGGCATTGTTACTACGCCTGAGCTATCTTCTTCCAAGTTGAAGCTTGCTACAAAAAACTATTTGGAAATCGATGACGAGCAGATCTTGACTGCTAAGGGTGCTTCAGGTGCAGAGGTTGCAGACAGTACGATTTGGATTTTTCGCCCGTTAGAAGCAGAGCATGTCAGAACATTAAAGAAAGCTGAGGTCTTAGGTGCTTGGATAGAAGATGGCAGTGACTTTAGATGGGGAGCGTTTATGCATATTGCGAATGTGCGTAAAGAAATAAACAGCTATGTTGAGAAATGCAAGGAGTAGGGAGTCTTTGTGGTCTCTCTAAATGAGATGCACCAAAGAAATTACGCTCTAACATGAATGGCAAGTTGAAATTTAGATGAGATAAGTTTCGAACTTACGCACAGACGAATTGAAACAAAGTAGAGAAGAAATCACGTTGCAAAGCATTTGGTGTCCCTCAACATTTGGGCGGTTTTTTACAAGATCGCCTGTTTGGTCGTTGTCGTTAGTAAGTGATCAATATCAACTCAAATTGGGCGTTGACAGCCTAGCTGGTCCAATTCCAGAGCTTGAAAAGGCGAAGGTCGCATACGGTATTTTCTGGGCTAGCGTTACTGTGCAAGTGAGTGGGTTTGGAAAGGTTGAAATTGATGGCATACCCAATGCCCGTGCAAGAGAGCTATTTGAAACTGTTGCTGTAGAAGCGAAACGTATACGCATCTCTCAGTTAATTAAAAATTTCGCAACTGCAGTAGAGCCGGTTGTTTCTTGGGTTGCGAATGCACGAACTGCAAGCAAGCAGCAGTTTCAAAGCAAGGGTTGGTTAACGCGAGATTTTTCAAAAAAATTGACTGAGCTAAAACCTAGCGGATTAAATGAACTGCTGAGTGAGCCAGAAGTTGTAAAGCATCTTGAAACTTTGGAGCCGCCTATTCAAGACGCGATCGCACTCTGGCAGAAAGACTTTTCTAAAGTCGCTGATGCTGCTAATGAGAGCTTTCTTACTCGGGAGCTGCTTAGCTCCAAAGACTTCTTGGATCAAGTTGAGAAATCACCGTTAACGGAGGAGCAAGCGAAAGCAGTTTTATGCTTTGATAATCGAGTCTTACTTGTTGCTTCAGCTGGTTCAGGCAAAACTTCTACGATGGTTGCCAAGGCTGGTTATGCACTGAAGAAGGGCTATTTTTCTGCTGAAAAAATACTGCTCCTAGCATTCAATAGAGATGCAGCGTCAGAGTTACGGCAGCGAATTAAAGAGAGACTTGAGCCGCAAGGGCTGCAAGTTGAAGGACTCTCGGCAAAAACGTTTCATGCTTTTGGTCTAGAGATTATTGGTGAAGCTACTGGTAAAAAACCATCCTTAGCGTCTTGGTTAGAGAGTGGACAAGACTTAGAAATACTTCTTGATATCGTTGATCATATAAAAGATCGCAATCCTGATTTTCGAGTCAAGTGGGATTTGTTCCGAATAGTTTTGGGTGAGGATTTACCTGAGTTTGGTCAGGAGGAAGAGTCACCTGATTCTTGGGACAAGGAAAGCAAAGAGTCTGGATTTAGAACATTGCAGAATGAGGTTGTCAAAAGCCGTGGTGAGCAACTAATTGCTAATTGGCTTTTCTACAACGGCGTTAGCTACAAGTATGAGTCCGACTACCGCATTGACACTGCAGATGCAAAACACCGACAGTACAAGCCTGATTTTTATTTTCCCGACATAGACGTTTATCTAGAGCATTGGGCTGTAGATGAAAACGGAGAACCTCCGCCGGAATTTGAAGGTTACAAGGAGGGCATGGCTTGGAAACGTCAGCTTCATGCCACTAACGAAACAACACTACTTGAAACAACTATGGCTGAGTTGTGGAGTGGCAAAGCGTTTGCGTACTTGTCGCAAGAGCTGACACGGCTCGGAATTACGTTAGACCCCAATCCAGATCGAGAGGTTGAAGGACGTAAGCCGATAGAGGCTCCGCGTTTGGTTCGAACCTATAGGGCATTTCTAACTCATACCAAAAGCAATCGCTTGACGATTGATGATCTCAAGCAGCGTCTAGAAAGCAAATCCGCAGGACATTTCTACTATCGCCACAAAGTGTTTATAGAGCTGTTCGAAGAAATCTGGAAAGGATGGGAAGAAAGACTTCAATCTGAGCGTTGCATTGATTTTGAAGACATGCTGAACTCAGCTGCTGACTGTATTGAATCTGGCAACTGGAAAAGTCCTTACGAGCTCGTCATGGTGGATGAGTTTCAAGATGTAAGTCAAGCTAGGGCTCGTTTAATTGCAGGACTACTAAGAGAAAAAAACAAACATCTGTTTGCTGTGGGCGATGATTGGCAAAGTATCAACAGGTTCGCAGGTTCAGACTTGAGTGTCATGACTGAGTTCGAGAATTTATTTGGTAAAGCTGTGACGCTTAAGCTCGAAAAAACCTTTAGATGCCCTCAATCGTTGTGTGATATCAGTGGCAATTTCGTACAGAAAAATCCTCGTCAGCTAAAGAAGAAAGTTGCTTCTGAGCAAAAGGCTGAAGACCAGCCTGTAAAGATCATTCGTGTTGATGATGAGTTCAAGATACGTTCTGCCATTGCAAGGCGTATTGATGAACTCACAGCTCTGAAAAATTTATCAGATAAGCCTTTAAAAATCTATGTTCTTGGGCGTTATAGAAAAGAGCGAGAGTATTTGCCAACAAACTTAAATCCCAACGTCGAAGTAGAGTTTGTTACAGCACATTCGTCCAAAGGTTTAGAAGCTGACCATGTCATCATTCCAAAGATGACATCTGAAACTTTGGGTTTTCCAAGTCAAGTGGCAGATGATCCTGTGCTTCAACTTGCTATGCCTAGTGAGGACTCTTATGAGTTTTCTGAAGAGCGACGTTTGTTTTATGTTGCCTTAACAAGAGCCAAGTCAACAGTAACGTTGATTACTGTTGCACACAAAGAGTCGTCATTCATCACGGAATTGGTCAGAGATGAGGGGATTCCAGTTCAATCTGCAGATGGTAAATTGGAGTCATCTGCTGTTTGCTCTAGGTGTCAACGGGGCTTTTTAGTTCAGCGAAAAGGCCCGTATGGAATTTTTCTTGGTTGCAGTCGGTTCCCTAGGTGTGGCTACACAGAGAAAATTAGGACATCTGCAACTGTTAGGTAGGAGTCCAAAAACGTACGATTTAACCCATCGGGCGTATTGCTTTCTGTAACTCTCAAAATGAGAGTTGATAGTTGGTCAACTATACTTTTAGTGCAAGGATTCTTTTGTCTAAATCCTCTAGTCCGACGAGCAGGTTTTCAACTGTATCAAGTTCGGTTTTTGGGTTAATCGCTGTAGTTGTCTTTTTTGAGTTGTGTGCTAACTCCCCACGACTTCTTCCGAAACTATCTAGGTTTGCAATCCAAGATGAATCAAGTTCTGCAGGATCAATCCCTGCAGGCATCACAAGCACCAGCAGGTTTGCTTCACGAACGCCATGATTGTCTTTGATGCGTTGAATAAACTGTGATTGCGCCAAGTCAATAATTTGATTTATGGATTCTTTTACTTTTGTTCGGCTTCTGGCTATCCGAATGATTTCATCGTTTGAAATAGAATCATCCACACTCCAGCCGGAATGATAAGCCGCCAAAAAAGAAATTAAAGGTTGGGAGCTTTTTTTAGTGTTTTTCCAATTCTTAATGGCCGTAGTTACGGTTTCCCTAGCCTGATCTTCAATAAAAGCTTCAATTTCAGCGTGAGCTAACAGACGATAACCTTTTGCACGATCAATTTGTCTGTCAGAGTAATCCCCTGTTTTCGAAAAATTGATAGGGAGGAAATGTCTGCGAAGTTCGTTGAGTCGTGTTTTTAATTCACGAAATCTCTTAGACGATGGCATATAACGCTCAAATTATTCTGTTGTCTCGAAGCTCTGGAACATGCATAGTTGTACCAAGTACCTCGTTAAGCTTCCTGCTCCAAACAGAGATGCGTGTGTGAGTCGCACCCAAACTTTTAGTAGTTGACTCAATTGATGTTTTGAAGTCGGCGTTTGTCATGCATAAATCTTTAAATGCAGCTTCTATCAATGCCTCTTTCCCGCGTGCAGCAACTCTGCTTTCTTCTTGTGAGAACGTGAGAGTCATGATGTCAAAAATCGCTCTATTAAATCTTGTTTCATAGTTACCATCTACCCATTTTCTGTAGCTGTTTTGGCTAAAAATCGATTTTGTTGCAGTATGTGATGCTTCCAGTTCGACGACCTGATTTCTTAATAATTGACATTTCTCGTCCCAGTTGAGATTCAACTTTTTACAAGTTTCATCCAAGAATTGTTTCAAGCCACCTGTGTATTGATCCAGATAATTCTTGAATGCGATGTAGCGGAGTAAAAGCTCTGCATCACGCATCCTAAAGTCAGGCTTGCTGATGTTCAAAATTTCTCTAATCGAATTAGATTCAGAAGATGCCTCATCCAAAAACGAGACAAAATTTCCTGGATGCAATGCTTGTCTAAGCTCTTGAGGGGATAGAGGGACGCTGCCAGTATTTAGGCGAAGAAAGATGTGATAAAGAAACTCTTCTGTGGGCCAATTCTTGATAACAACGGTTCGTATCGGCTGGTTTTCGAATGATGACAAATCGTCGTAATGATCCAGACTGTTCCTAAGCCCTTCAAGGTTTAGTCCTGAAAGGTCATGACGAATTTCTAGCTTCGATAGTTTTAATGTGTTGTAGAGGGGGTCATCTTGTAGAGCAGCGAACTGCCGAATGCTAAGCAATCGTTGTTTTCCATCAAGAACAATGTATGAGCCGCGTCGTTCTTTAGATTCAGCCAAAACAATTTGAGGAACTGGCAATCCCAGAATTAAAGACTCAATGTATTTGCTCTTTCTTCCTTTATCCCATGCATCTCTGCGTTGAAATTTCGGGTTAAGTTGAATATTCCCTTTGTTTATTTGACTAATGATTGTTTCAACAGTCCAGTCGTTGCCACTCAGCACTGCTGATGAAATCGACGTTTGCTCTAGAGCGCCAAGATCTTCATCGTTCTCTAATTGATCTTCGTATTCTGAAAATTCTGAATTTTTCATTTGCAATCGTCGTACTTTTAATGTTTGTTAAGCAGTCTACGTCAAATTTATAAGAAATTAAATGATGGATTTCTCGGTGATGCACCTTATTTACCCGCTCTGCGGGCCAAGTTAGGTCTTGCAATCTAAGTTGGCAAAGTCCCGCCCATTTACTCGGGCTCAGGTTGCCCAACTGCACACGCGAAATTACGCTTTGCGTTTTGGGCAAAACTTGAAGCAAACGCAGAATGATTTTTTGCACTTGGCGCACAGCCTACAAACTGCAACATCCCGCACGCCATCGCTACTCAGCCAGCTTGACCTAACTAATCGCAAGCGAACAACGCACCACATGCGTGACGGTGAAGTAGTGTTGTATCTCAGACCCACAAGCCGAGTTTGGCAAGTTCGTTACAAACTGTTTGATCGCA